>NZ_CP150304.1:4602500-4902500 GCF_037992945.1 Peribacillus sp. FSL E2-0218
CCAATCGGCAGCCGGATATGGCGCCAGCGGCTCCCCCTTGAAAATCACATATAGGAACAATGTGACCGCACTGATAGCATAGACGACAAATGTATATGTTATAGAAGATATGCGTTTTCTAACATTTTGTCCAAATAGTAAATAACCCGTTACAAGCGCACAGGCGATAAGCGAAAGAATGTCACCCCAAAGCGCCATGCCGCTTATTCTCAAATCACCCCAGCTGATGATGAGACTGCCGGCTATCGCAATGATGCCGCTCAATATCGCCTTCATTGAGAATCTTTCTTTAAAAAAGAAGTATGCCCCCACAAAAGCGAATAAGGGCTGTAGGGTGACAAGCACCGTGGAGCTCGCGACCGACGTGTAATTGAGTGATTCGAACCATAAAATAAAATGAAATGCCAGGAACACCCCTGACGCAATCGAATACAGCCAGTCCTTTTTCTCAATGAATGCCAGCTCATGGCGATATTTCATCAAGAAAACAGGCAGCATGAACAGAACGGTAAATAATAAACGGTAAAATGCTATAACACCCGATGGAGCAGTCGCTAATTTCACCAGGATGGCAGAAAACGAAACAGATGCCACCCCGATCGCCAACGCTGCATAGGGATTGATCTTTGGCATTTGCATACACGTTCCTCCTTTCAATTTGGATTATCTCTCGATGAACTCTATTCTACTATGTTAAAATCAGGGGAGTAAGCTTTTTTGAAAAAAGGGTATATGGAAACAGGTGGAACAACTGATCTTATTCTTCGATAATAGTTCGGAAGTGGTGAAACTACATGGAATGGACATTCGATCCTCAATCAGAACTGCAAATCCTTATCAAATTGGGGATTTCAGCTCTCCTTGGACTCATTATCGGGCTTGAGCGAGAAATGAAACGGAAGCCTGTTGGCTTAAAAACAAGCCTGGTCATTTCCATCGTCAGCTGTTTACTGACGATCGTTTCCATGGAATCCGCCTATAAGTTCCCCGGGAGTGACCACGTAAACATTACGATGGACCCTTTGCGGCTCGCCGCACAGATAGTATCCGGGGTCGGTTTCATCGGGGCAGGCGTCATTCTCCGCCGAGACAATAACAGCATATCCGGGTTAACGACCGCAGCCATCATTTGGGGAGCGGCCGGTATCGGGATTGCCGTTGGAGCCGGATTCTTTCTTGAAGCGATTGCCGGTGTCATCCTATTGATCATCAGCGTTGAATTGGTTCCTGCGATCGTCACTTGGCTCGGACCGATGAAATTACGGCAAAAGGAAATCTTCCTGCAGCTAGTGGTGCAAAATAAAGAAGACATTGCCGTCGTCCTGAAAAAAATCAAAGACGAAAAGATATTCATAAAAAACCTGAGAATCAAGGATGTTGCGGAAGGCCACCACCTTTTGACGCTCAAGGTTTTGGTCGACAATAAAGTCAGGACCTCGGATGTATATTATACCGTCTCCACCCTTAAGGAAATAGCGCGGGTAGAAATCGAAAATGCGTAATGTATAGTAATAAAAAAAGGGAGTCGAAATCAACAGATTTCGACCCCTTTTTATATATCCAGGTAACAACCACACCGTTCAGCTTTATAACTATGAAAATGGTGTTTCAATTTCGGGAAACGGCCTTTAAAATCAAGAAAAACTGCAACACATTTGTTAGTCTCTCAAAAAAATCGGGGTGCAGTTCACTTTGTGGTGATCCCCCCGTTAGCCATCATGGAAGATTCACTCCTTTTTTATTAGCCGCTATCGTACTCTTCCTATTTACTTCGCACCCTGATTTGCTGTGATTTCCACTATCGGCTCAAATAGGCCTTTTCCTTCGTTCTTGTTTAAGCAATATGGCCAGGTGCTTTGCTTTTCTTTGATTGTGGATAAGCCCCCTGCAGTATTCCTTGAGTTAACCAGGATCCGAAAAGACCTGCACCTGCATAATCCTCATAAACCGCCGTGAAAGGGCTAACATTATGATACAATTGCAATTGCATCGCAGTTATAATCAAAAATCTCTTTAGGTAAGGAGCGATGAAAGTGAAAAAAGCGAATCTCTGTTTTATTGGTGCTGGATTTCATGCATCTACTAATATTTATCCTTCCGCTATCGAAGCAGGTGCAGCCATACAGGCTGTCGCCACAAGGAATATTGAGCGCTCTAAAGCTGCCCTTCAGCGTTTCGGAAGCGAAGGGACACCCTATGAAGACTATAAAAAAATGCTGCAATCCGAAGAGTGTGACGGTGTTGTTGTAGTCGCTCAGCCAGAAGATCAACCTTCTCTCGTGATGGATTGTATCAAGGCTGGAAAGAATGTATTTGTGGATAAACCTCTAGGAATGAGTGCTGACGAAGCTGCCGAAATTGCAGATGCTGCTGATGAAGCTGGAGTGACGGTAATGGTAGGGTTTATGAAACGTTTTGCTCCTTGTTATACTAAGTTAAAAGAAATTATCGAAAATGGCAGTCTAGGAAATGCCCGTTCGTTTCAAGCAAGGTTTGCAGCAGACAGCACCCCATTTTGCAAAGATGATGAACAGTTCATTAAGTTTGCTGCCATACATATCGTTGATTTAGTACGCCACCTATTCGGAGAAGCTATATACGTATCAGGTTTTAAGAATAGTGATAATGAGTTCATTTCTCAAACCATCTCACTAAAGTTTGAAAATGGTGTTGTCGGCAGCCTTTACTTTACTGGAATGACCGCTTGGTCTCGCGAAAGTGAAAATATTCTTGTTACATTCGATAATGGATTTGCTTTTGCAGATGAAGTGAATTCACTTACTATCCATAAATCACAAACATTCAGTGATTTGCCATGGAAGTCTCTTGAAGAGGCTGACACTGTATTTACTCCATCTGCATCCCCTATGTCTGGAACTTACAGGGATCTTTATTTACGTGGCTTCGTTGGAGAAATGATTCATTTTATAGACTGTTGCAAAAATAAAAGAAAACCCACTTCCAATGGAACTGACAACGTTCATACAATGTCTCTTTGCGACCGTATTTTGTCTGAGTTAATCTAAGCATTCTACAGCCATTTCCTTAGATATATACAAATCCTAGAGGAATATTCTAAATTGAGAAGTTACATATCATACGTTTTAGCTTTAGGCGCGCGGTACGTGAGCCTTCCTGGCGCTTGCGCCTGCAGGGTCTCACGTGGACGTGCATTTCCTAAACGAGAAGTTAATTGGTAAACAAGACCGACCTGCCGCCATATTTTTCATAATAAAGCCTCCTTACCTTGTTTCTATCAATATAAGGATAAGTAACGGGCCAACGTTGGCATCGACTCTATTCATTTCAACGTATTCCATTTGAACCGTTTACCTGCCCTCAAACATTTTTTTAAAAAAACTTTCATTCTTATATTGACTTTTCCTGAAAATCCGCTAAAATAATTATTGTACCTTAACCCGGGGCATTAGCTCAGCTGGGAGAGCGCTACGCTGGCAGCGTAGAGGTCAGCGGTTCGATCCCGCTATGCTCCATACTTAAAAAACCCTTGATATTCAAGGGTTTTTTTCTGTTCATTTACCACTGAGTACCCGAAAAAAGTCGCTGCGGGAACGTGAAGCGATGCCAGTAACTCTTAGAATCAAGTAGAAAGCGACTGGAGTCAAATGGCGTTACCTCTTTCTCTCATTTTCCATAATCGTAATCCCTTATCGATAATAACATTACAATAAGAATGATAGCTCAAGATTATATGAGCTTAATGATTATGAGCAAATTCAACTTTAAAAAGTTTATCTACCCAGACTCTAGCTGGATAATGCATGACGAATTCCGGGTCACTATCCATTAATTTATTATAGGCGGTATTCTGTAGGCGATCCCCTGCTTCCCTCTCCGAAATGTTCGCCCTTCTTTGAACCTCTTGTACAACTCGGGACGTATATCTAAGCTTCAACATGTCCTGGTTTACCTTCATTTTTTCAACACCACCTTGCTATAATGATATATTTTGAAGCTTCAGGAACCGAAAGCTGGTCATCTCTTCTTTCAAAGTGTTCAAACGAAGTGCAGCTTTTCCCCGGTATTTCGTCGAATGTTACCTCCATGAACAAAAAACCTACCCTGTTTAAGGAGTAGGCGCATTCGTATCATTTACTTCGCGATCTGGCAGTCCGTTAAGAAAAGGTGCGATCACCCTTCCCAGTCTTTGTATTCCATCGATTATTTCTTTCTCATTGGCATAACTGAAGGAGAGCCGCAGAAACTCGGTTCCATCACTTTGATTCACGAAGAAGTATTTACCCGGAACATATGAAACCCCCTCAGCCAGAGCCTGTGGTAATAATTCAGACGTATCAACGCCGGGAATCCTCACCCATACAAAATAACCGCCAGCTGGCACATACCAGGAAACGGGGTCAGGAAGAAATTGTTCCATCGCACGGAGTAACACGGCACATTTGGCACGATACACATCCTTTAGAAGGTGCAGCCGTTTCTCGAAATTCGTATTTTCCAGGTAGACAGCCATTGTACTTTGTGAAAATGGATGATCTAAATCTTTTTTAAACCACTCTGATGCCTTGATGAACTCACTATCTCCCGCTATCCAGCCAATCCTCATTCCAGGCGCCACCACCTTGGATAATGAACCAACGTGGAGGACGCGGCCGCATTCATCAAAGGATTTTATGGGCGGAGGATTTTTATCGAAGGATAACTCCCCGTACGCATCATCCTCAAGTATGAGGAAATCGAACTCGCTGGAAAGTTCCAATAAATGTTTCCGGCGCTTAGTGCTCGTCGTCGTCCCGGTTGGATTTTGATAGGTTGGGATGGTATATAGAAAACGCGGGAGAGTCAGACCGCTACGTTTCCTTTCAACCAGCATTTCCTTCAATCGGTCCGTTCGGATTCCTTGCTCATCTATAGGGATACTTATGATCTGCTTCGTATAGTTTTGAAAAATCTCCAAAGCCTCCATATAGGTGGGAGATTCTACAGCTACGACCGCTTGATCATCGAGGAGAATGCGGGCAATCAGATCGATTGCCTGACAAGCACCTGAAGTAATCAAAAGCTGTTCCTCCACAACGAAAACTCCACGCTCTGCCAGCCTTCTCTGGATTTGCTGTTTTAATCTCGTTACTCTCGGGCTTCCGAGATAATGAAGAGGCAAATCGTGCTCTTCATCGAGAAGTCTGGCTACCGCTGCTTTAATCTCCTCGGCAGGAATCAAGGCTGGATCCGGATAACCTGAACTCAAGCGAATGCAACCATCCGGCAAATTCGGCATCCAGGCACCAGGCGGATCATTCTTAAATGCCGCTTTACTATTTTCCGAAAAATAAGATCCAACCTTCACTTCGGCCACACAACCTTCCGTCAATTTGAATAGATTACTACTTTCTTCAACATTTTGCGGATAACCATCCGTTTTACATCATCTCCGCTTATGGAGACAGCAACGCCTTTTTCATATTGCAAAAATAAAGGAAGGCAGTTCATCCGCCTTCCTTCACCTTTTACGAACCGCTTCCTGTCACCTATCACCAATTATCGGATCTATTTTGCATTCAAATCGGGTTGATGGATTCCGAATATATTGCCCTCGGTATCCGTATAGTATCCTTGCCATGCCATTCCAGGAAGGGCATATTTAGGCATCGACACTTGGCCGCCACCCGCAATGATCTTCGCTTCCGTTGCATCATAATTTTCCACACCCATTGTACATGCAAATGCATTTAACGCTTGATTCGTTTCCGGTGGAGCCGTTTGACGCTGCATCAGGGCTCCATTGACCCCAGGCTCGTTTTCATCGCCAGTGACAGCTCCAAAGTAGGGCATTCCTGCATAGTCACTCCAATCCTGAAAGGACCATCCGAATACCTCTCCATAGAACTTCTTTGCACGTTCCATATCATTCACATGAATTTCGAAATGAACTAACCTTCCCATGTTCCCCTCCTACTTTCACAAAAAATAATATGTCTTATTTATCATTATAATAGATATGTTAATAAATTCAATTATCAGATAAATATAATCTTTTATATATACGCCCATAGCTTTGGAGCAAGTCAGTTACCGGTTCATCGCTGATGCCCTGCCGTTTATGGTTGTATATTTCTTCCGCCTCCTCCGTGGCCATGTCACCGGTATACCAAATCTTTGCGAAACTATGCGTATATTTTTGCGAAAGGTAGACGAGACTGCTAGTAAATAAAATCTAGGAGGTTATCAAAATGTTCCGATTCGGGAAAGGAAAGCATCGCAGTAAGGTAGGCAAATTAATCGATAAGCATGGATATTCACAAGAGGAGTTTGTAAGTGCTTCTGGCATATCACGGAATACGATAAGCAGAATTTGCAGCGATCCGAAGTACGTGCCATCAGCCGGAGTATTAAAGAAAATGATGAAGGCCATTCGGAGTCTGGATCCCCATGCAAAGTCGGATGATTATTTTGATATTTAAGGATGAAGAAAACGCAGGCTCTGCAGTCCAATCCAGCTATACTCCATAACGAAAAAAACCCTGAAATCCATTCTAGGGTTTTTTGATCTTTCATCCCATTAACATCGCAGCACATCTTCAAGCAGGTTTCCATTGTCGGTCCGGGACAAGTGCTTATGTATCCGCCGCAGCTATTTCCGGCTGAACATTTTCTTAATGAATTTGACCATAGGTGTCATGATGGTTTCACGTAAATTCGTGAGGGTGTAGCCGATCAGCCCCATCAATATCAAAACCAATATTAACCCTATGATCAATCCGGTCGTTTCTCTAAGTTCTTCAAATACAGCAGCCATTCCTTATCCTCCCCCGCTATCCGGTATGACTTATTTTACCTCTTCATCTATTATAGATACCCATTCTTATTAAATATGGTTCATTATAACGTATTGGCTGAATATGGTCGAGTTGCCACTTCTATCACCTCCCGAAAGCGTTTCACTTTACATGAAAATAAACAGCTTCCCCTTCACCAATAAAATGAAAACCCTTTCTTTTGTCCAAAACCGACAAATACGAGACAGAATTATTGGTTTTTTCGAACATTGTGAATATTGTCGAAAAACCGTAAGCTTAATTCATGAATACATCTTCTTAGGGGGTGCGCTTTATATGGAAGCCATTACAAGGGACTTTTTCTTGTTTTTATCTAAAAATAACATGCTAAATAATATTGCCAAGAAACGCGGAGGAAGCTTCGCCGCCGGTAAGATCATTGGGGGAACGGATTTCCAAAGCTCGATTAAATTCATTAAACAGCTTAACGATAGTGGCTTATCGGTGACCGTCGACCATCTTGGGGAGTTCGTTGATTCAAAGGAAGTGACTCAGGAGCGGACGGCTGAATGCATCGAAACCATTGAGATGATCAGCAGGGAAAAGCTCGATTCACAAGTTTCCTTGAAGATGACTTCCCTAGGTCTCGATATCGATCATGCACTGGTCATCGAGAACATGACGAAAATTCTCGATACAGCTGAAAAGCATGGTGTCATGGTCACGATTGATATGGAGGATGAGGTTCGCTGTCAGGCAACCATCGATATTTTTAGGCAGTTCAAAGAAAAATACAACTGCATAAGTACTGTACTCCAAGCATACTTATTCCGCACAGAGAAAGATTTGGATGACCTTGGTCAATATAAGCCATTTCTTCGTCTCGTTAAGGGTGCCTACAAGGAATCTCCCGAAGTGGCATTTCCCGAAAAGGCAGATGTGGATGAAAACTATAAAAAGCTGATTAAACAAAGTCTGCTTAACGGCAATTACACAGCCATCGCTTCCCATGATGACAAAATCATCGAATATACAAAAGAGCTGGCGAAAAAGCACAATATCCCAAATACACAATTTGAATTTCAAATGCTTTACGGCATGAGAAACAAAACCCAGCACGAACTGGTCAAGCAAGGTTACAAGATGCGTGTCTATGTTCCTTATGGCCTCGACTGGTATGGGTATTTCATGAGAAGGCTTGCTGAGCGGCCATCGAACATTTCCTTCGCTTTCAAAGGGATGGTCAGAAGCTAAACGATACATCAATACATTTAAAACGCTTCAAAAAAATCCATGAAAAGGTGTGATCATCAATGATTTCATATAAACACGAACCATTTGTCGATTTTACAAACGAGGAAAATAAAAAAGCGTATGAGGCAGCCCTTCAAACAGTAGAAGGCTACCTAGGCCAAGACTACCCCCTCTACATCGGTGCCGAAAAAGTGACGACTGACGAGAAAATCGTTTCCTATAATCCTGCGGATAAAGAGGAAGTCATCGGCCGCGTATCAAAAGCGAACAAAGACCTTGCTGAAAAGGCGATGCAGGAAGCCGTCACCGCTTTTGAAAGCTGGAAAAAAGTGAAGCCGGAAATCCGTGCTGACGTTTTATTCAAAGCCGCAGCCATCATTCGCAGACGCAAGCATGAATTCTCGGCATTATTGACAAAAGAAGCAGGTAAACCTTGGAACGAAGCGGATGCAGATACTGCGGAAGCGATCGATTTCCTTGAATTTTATGCCCGTCAAATGCTAACGCTTAAAGATGGTGTGCCTGTTCAAAGCCGTCCGGGAGAATATAACCGTTATGATTACATTCCACTCGGGGTCGGCATCATCATTTCTCCTTGGAACTTCCCATTTGCAATCATGGCAGGCACCGCCGTTGCAGCTATCGTCACTGGGAACACCATTCTATTAAAACCAGCTTCGACCACTCCTATCGTCGCAGCGAAATTCGTTGAAGTGATGCATGAAGCCGGTCTTCCAGCAGGTGTATTGAATTTCGTCCCAGGAAGCGGAGCCGAAGTCGGGGACTATCTAGTGGATCACCCAAAAACACGTTTCATTTCCTTCACTGGCTCACGTGATGTAGGTCTGCGCATTTATAAACGTGCTTCGGAATTGAATGAAGGCCAAATTTGGCTGAAGCGCGTCATTGCTGAAATGGGCGGAAAAGATACAATCGTCGTCGACAAAGAGGCGGATCTTGAATTGGCGGCACAATCGATCGTCAAATCGGCATTTGGCTTCGCCGGACAAAAATGCTCTGCTTGCTCCCGTGCCGTCATCGTGGAAGATGTCTATGACCAGGTTTTGGATCGCGCTGTCGAGTTAACCAAGCAGCTGACAGTCGGGAATCCTACCGAGAATCATTTCATGGGCCCGGTCATCGATCAGGCAGCCTTTGACAAAATCATGAGCTATGTTGAAATCGGTAAAGAAGAAGGACGCATTCTTGCCGGCGGAGAAGGAGATAGCTCAAAAGGCTACTTCGTTCAGCCGACGATCGTGGCAGATGTCGATCCGCAAGCAAGACTGATGCAAGAGGAAATCTTCGGACCTGTCGTCGCGTTTGCCAAAGCGAAAGACTTTACCGAAGCGCTTGAGATTGCCAATAACACGGAATACGGTTTAACTGGTGCCGTCATTACGACAAATCGTCTGAACATGGAAAAAGCACGCGAAGAATTCCATGTAGGGAACCTGTATTTCAACCGTGGCTGTACGGGCGCAATCGTAGGCTACCAGCCATTCGGCGGATTCAATATGTCTGGAACCGATTCTAAAGCAGGCGGACCGGACTACTTGCAGCTTCATATGCAAGCCAAAACAACATCCGAAACGTTCTGATAACTGTTTCAAAAAGCTATTGAAAAGGAAATGCCCTCGTTTTGGTGATGTATCTTCAACTATATGATACAATACAAAACGATGTAAATTGGAGGAAGTGACAACTAGGTTGCTTCCTCTTTTTAAACAAAAAATTAACTATTTCATCCTGAAGGGAGTCTTCCTATGATCGATTTTTCATTAATACTTTCCATTAGCATTTATATGGCGGGCATGCTGTTAATCGGATATTTCGCCTACAAAAGAACGTCCAATCTAAATGACTACATGCTGGGAGACAGGGGTCTTGGTCCTGCTGTCACTGCATTAAGCGCCGGTGCTGCCGATATGAGCGGCTGGCTCCTAATGGGGATGCCGGGCGCCATGTTCGCAACAGGGCTCAGCTCGATATGGATTGTAATCGGCCTGACGCTTGGTGCTTATGCCAACTGGTTATACGTGGCACCTAGACTGAGAACGTATACGGAGGTCGCCAATAATTCCATTACGATTCCCGCTTTCCTGGAAAATCGTTTTGGCGAAGGATCACGGATCCTAAGGCTCATCTCGGCATTGGTCATCCTGATATTCTTCACGTTTTACGTTTCTTCCGGAATGGTATCCGGCGGCGTTTTATTCCAAAGTACATTTGGCCTTGATTACCATGCTGGGCTATGGATCTTAACAGGCGTGGTCGTGGCCTATACGTTATTCGGCGGATTCCTGGCGGTAAGCTGGACAGACTTTGTTCAAGGGATCATCATGGTCGTCGCCCTTGTTCTTGTACCGATCGTTACCCTTTTCCATGTTGGCGGCTTCGGCCCTTCCATAGAAACACCGCGTTCCATTGATCCTGCCCTTTTAAATATTTTTACCGGAACGAGCCTTTTGGGGATCATCTCATTATTCGCCTGGGGACTGGGTTATTTCGGACAGCCCCATATCATTGTCCGCTTTATGGCGATCAGTTCCGTCAAGGAAATAAAGAAAGCCCGTACCATCGGCATGAGCTGGATGATCTTTTCCACAATAGGTGCGATGCTGACGGGATTCATCGGAATAACATATTATTCCCAGAACGGTCTCAAATTAGCTGATCCCGAAACGATTTTCATAGAGTTAGGGGAAATCCTTTTCCATCCATTCATTACTGGCTTCTTGATCTCAGCGATCCTGGCTGCCGTCATGAGCACGATTTCATCGCAGCTTTTGGTTACTGCCAGCTCTTTGACGGAGGATATATACAAAACCTTCTTCCGTCGCTCCGCTTCCGATAAAGAGCTTGTCTTCCTAGGAAGGCTTTCCGTTTTGATCATATCCATCATCGCGCTCATACTCTCTTGGGAGAAAAATGACACGATTCTTGGACTTGTCGGTTATGCATGGGCTGGTTTCGGATCTTCATTCGGTCCGCTTGTGCTGCTAAGTCTCTGCTGGAAGCGCATGACGAAATGGGGTGCTTTAGCTGGGATGGTCGTTGGTGCCGCGACCGTGATTTTCTGGTCGATGGCAGGCCTGTCCGATACGCTTTATGAAATGATTCCCGGTTTTGCCGCAAGCTTGATTGCCATCATCGTCGTCAGTCTGCTTACAGCTAAGCCATCTAAAGAAGTCGAACTGCAATTCGAACAATTCGAAAGAGCATTGGAAGAAAAATAAATCTCCTGTAAGGACCGGTCCATGATAACTTTTTCATGGACTCGGTCCTTCTTTGCGCTTGCCCCTATACACATCTTTCGTTTATCAGTATTATTAAGGTGTAATCCACTTCAAAAAACTGGGGGCCATATATGTCATTAGAAAAAATCCTTACTCTCACAAACATCAACGATATAACCGATATGGTCAGCACATACTTAAAAAAACCTGTCGTCATTGAAAATGAACAATTTTTATTGCTGGCATATAGTTCGTATTATATCGAGCACTTCGACCAAGCCAACCGGCAAACGATCTTCACGAAGCATTGGCCGATCCCGATTTTGGAGAAATTCATGGATGAGGGCATTGTCGAGCAGCTTAAAACGGTGCAGCATCCATTCCGGGTAAAGCAAATCGAGGAAATCGGCTTAAATCAAAGGGTCGTTGTAAGCGCTGTCCATAAAGGACAGGTTTTTGGGTTCATTTGGGTCCAGGAAACGGAAAGGATGCAGGATGCCGATTTGGAATTTTTACATGAGGTGTCCCATCATATCGGCAAGCTCCTCCATCAAAAAAAACAATTGAACATGAAAAAAGACGAAGAAAAGAACGAGTTCTATCAAAAGATCATTGACGAAGTCTATCAAACTGAAAATCAAATAAAATGGGAAGCGGCCAACATGGGCATCCTCATACCGGAAACCTTTGTCGTGAACGTCTTCACCATCGCCCAATCCGATGCGGAGCTTCTTGATGAATTGACGGATACAGTCAGCTTATTTGCCAATGCCTTGAATCATTTTTCCCATGTATTCACAAACCAGATGAAGGTCGTCGTCATCATTGGCAGCAATGGGAAAGGGAAAGGCATGCTGGCTGATAGCGCCCATGATTTCACGAATACGGTGCTCTCCCAGTTTCATGATCATAGGATCTTCCCTGGAATCGGTAATGAGTATTCATCGATCCTTCAATTGCGGAAATCTTATCTCGAAGCATTGGAAGTGATCAACGCCGCCAAGTTCATCGGGCAGCCTGAACAGCTTCCCTTTGAATACAGCAAACTAGGTATTTTCCGTTACCTCGAAATGATCTCCAATCATCACACAAAAACGAATTACGCCAACAAATATTTACAGATTCTTGAAAAGAAGGACCAAGAAAGCCAGACGAAGCTCCTCCAGACGCTGGAGGTATATTTGCTGAATAATTGCCGGATCAAGCCGACAGCTGAGCAGCTATACATTCATACGAACACCTTGAAATATAGATTGAATCAAATAGCCGAGCTTACATCCATCGATTTTGACGACATGCATTCGCGAATACAGTACTACATCGACTTACAGCTCATGAAGCAGAAAAAATGAATGGGCATCCCCTTGCCATGTCCCATACTCCAAAACCCTTGCGGCACAAGGGTTTTTTTCATGCTTCGCGACGGGCGCACGCTTCAATGGCATTATGTTAGCTCATTTACACTCCACTTTTCATGGCTGAAGCTTCGACTCCGCTTCAACGATTGCCCTGTTCATCGAATTTCCGGGCTGTTCCAGCATCTTCCCATGGCCTACAGCTAGCAAACGCGGTTTATAGCTTAGTAATTTCTTAGCACTTTCAAGAGCAATTCGCTTATCCCAGGTGGCAAGGGATGGGAAAGGAAATAATGGCTTGATCACACCATTCACCGCCGTTCCCCCTCTCGTTTGCAGGGCATCGCCGGCAATCAAACTATGATTCCGTGTGTCGATCAGCGAAATCGAGCCAGGTGTATGCCCGGGAGAAAGAATAACTTCCAAAGAACCAATCCGGTCCCCCTCTTTTAGGAAGGAGTCAGGCTCGGTTTGTATATTTTTTGGAATTCCCCCGCGGATCGGGGAATCTTCACTTTCCAGTCGTGCAGAATCTCCAGCAAGTAAAGCTGCTTCCCTGATTGAAATGCTCACGTGCATATCGGGAAGCAACGCTTTTAGCCCGTCAAGTGCACCGACATGATCCTCATGCGCGTGAGTGATGATGATTCGTTTGATCGGTTTTCCAATCGCCTGCGCTGCCTTCACTATCTTTTTTGTGCTGTAAGGTAAGGCAGCATCGATTAACGTTAGGCTATCCTCTTCTTCTACAAAATAACAATTCACAGGAAAAACACGCGGCATGAAGGATAGTTGATATACGGTACCTACCTTGGTCATTTTCATCTTAGGACGAACTCCTCCCGCAAAACCAATTGACAATTAACTAATACGTTGAGTGTATCAAAAATATTCCATTCGTAGATAGGCTGATGTCGGCATCTTCCTTTCGCTGGATTCATCACCCGAAAAGCAAGGCACCAGCAATATCGCTGGCGCCCTGTTTTTCATTATAAGTTACGATACTCTAATTGCACCGAGTATTTCCTGTTCCAGTTGTTTTGTTCTTTCCTCTTTCGTCGACTCGGACCAGCTAAAATATCCAGCCATATAGTCAATCACGGCACTTTTATGGGTTTGGACTAAATCGATATCGAATAAAAGGGTCCCCGTCCTGCGGAAAAAGAAGTCGACCGGTGTTGCCGCCATTTCATGATCCAGGGCATATCTCAACTGTACATACAATTTCTGCGGCAGACTTGTTGCTTCGTCACGATCGCTTTTGGCGATATCGAATAACAGAGGTGCGTTTGACCCATACATGGCCAACAGATCCTCGGAATCCTTGACAGATAGCCCCGAGTCCACTCCCGCTTGCCTATGTTGCTTAATATAGCTTGAAAAGTTTCTCGATCCCCCTACATCGCCTCCGGAAATCGGCATGCCCTTCGTCTGGCTCGCGGGGTACGACTTATTGGACTTCCCTGCCACAAGGTCGACCGTCGTTTTCGCCATTTTGCGATAGCCGGTCAATTTCCCGCCCGCTATCGTGATCAGTCCCGAATCGGACTCCCAAATTTCATCTTTCCGGGAAATTTCCGAAGGGTCCTTCCCTTCCTCCAGAATCAATGGTCGTACTCCGGCCCAGCTTGATTCGATATCATCCTCGGAAATCTTCACCTGCGGGAACATATAGTCAATCGCCTTCAATAAGTAAGTTCGATCTGCCGATGTAACCTTCGGAATGGCCGGATTGCCATCATAAAACGTATCCGTTGTGCCCACATAAGCCTTACCTGCTCTTGGGATGGCAAAGATCATCCGTCCATCGGGCGTATCAAAGTAAATCGCCTGCTTCAAGGGGAATTTCGCTTGGTCGATGACCACATGAACACCCTTTGAAAGCTTCAGCGTTTTTCCCTGCTTCGATTGGTCCTTTTCGCGAATTGAATCCACCCAAGGTCCTGCTGCATTGATGATTTTGTCTGCATGAATTTCATACGCGCCCCCAGATAGTAAATCGGCAACCTGGACCCCAGATACCTTTCCGTTTTCATATAACAACTTATCCACTCGCGTATAATTAATCGGTGTCGCCCCTTTATCGACGGCTGCCTTCATGACTTCGATCGTTAGCCGGGCATCATCTGTGCGATATTCCACATAATAGCCTCCGCCCTTCAGTCCCTCTTTCTTCACAAGCGGCTCCCGGGCGAGCGTTTCATCTATTGAAAGCATCTTCCGGCGTTCGGCTTTTTTAACGCCTGCCAGGAAATCATAGACGCGCAGCCCAATGGAGGTACTGAACTTCCCAAAAGTGCCTCCTTTGTGCATCGGCAGCAGCATCCATTCCGGCGTGGTCACATGCGGCCCATTTTCATAAACGATCTCCCGCTCTTTCCCGACCTCAGCCACCATTTTTATTTCAAATTGCTTCAAATACCGCAGCCCCCCATGGACAAGCTTCGTCGAACGGCTCGAAGTACCTGCAGCAAAATCCTGCATCTCCACCAATGCCACCTTCATTCCACGAGTCGTCGCATCCAAGGCAATGCCTGCGCCGGTAATTCCCCCACCAATCACCAAAACATCATATTTATCTTTTTTCAGCAGTCCGATCGTTTCTTCCCGATATTTATTCGAAAACTTCATCCTTAACTCCCCCTTCATCAGCTTGTTTTACTAGTATATTTAGACGTTTACACGTCAGTTTGTGCCATTACTCGTTAATTTGCGTTCGTTACTCGCGAATTGGCGCTGCACTCGTGAGCTTTTGCTTTTATTGTTAATTGGTTCGTTTATCTTGGTTATGGCCCTTACTATCCATAATCTGGAAAGGAATACAAAAAAGAGACCATAAATGCACATTATCGTCTGCACGATAACGCATTCATGGTCTCTCCTGTTCTCCGGCCGAGTTATTAACTTGATTTCAGTATACCATACTCCAATCGATTTTAGAAAGGAATTGCCTTGTTTTTTTTATTTAAAGGCCATCGCTGCATGTACGGCTTTTTTCCAGCCTCCATATAATTCTTCGCTTGCTTGCTGTTCCATGGCTGGTTTGAAGGTTTTATCTATCGCCCATTGCCGGGAAATTTCTTCTTGATCCTTCCAATAGCCAACGGCAAGTCCGGCTAGATAGGCAGCGCCTAGTGCAGTCGTTTCGTTTATCGTCGGTCTTTCGACAGGCACTTGCAGTAAATCACTTTGGAATTGCATTAAGAAGTCATTTTTGACGGCCCCGCCATCCACTCTCAATGTCTGAAGCTCGATGCCGGAATCGGCCTCCATGGCGTCAAGGACATCTTTCGCTTGATAGGCCAATGATTCAAGCGTGGCCCGGATGAAATGTTCCTTTGAGGTACCGCGTGTCAATCCGAAAACGGCTCCCCGAACCTCGCTGTCCCAATATGGAGTCCCGAGCCCTACAAATGCCGGCACTACATATACGCCGTCCGTGCTTTCGACTCGTTTTGCATAGGCCTCGCTGTCCTTGGCATCATTCAGCATCCGCAGTCCATCACGCAGCCATTGGATGGCTGAACCGGCTACGAATATACTGCCTTCCAGGGCATATTCCACCTTCCCGTTCAATCCCCAAGCAAGCGTCGTCAATAGTCCATGTTCGGAACTGACAGCCTTGGTTCCTGTATTCATGAGCATGAAGCAGCCAGTACCATACGTGTTTTTGGCCATTCCTTCACTGAAGCAGGCTTGGCCAAACAGGGCTGCCTGCTGGTCACCGGCCGCGCCTGCAATCGGAATCGATTGTCCGAAGAAATGATACTCGATCGTACGTGCGTACTCTTCGGAGGAAGGCCTAACTTCCGGGAGCATCGATTTTGGAACGGTCAATATTTCCAGAAGTTCTTCATCCCATTTCAGTTCATGGATGTTGTACATCAATGTCCGGGAGGCATTGGAATAGTCCGTGACGTGAGCCTTGCCTCCTGAAAGCTTCCAAATCAGCCAAGTATCGATGGTGCCGAATAATAGCTTGCCTTCATCCGCCCTTTGCCGTGCGCCTTCCACATTATCGAGGATCCATTTCACCTTGGTACCGGAAAAATAGGCATCGATCAGCAATCCCGTCTTATCCCGGAATAGGTCATTCAATCCCTTTTCCTTCAATTCATCGCAGATTTCGCTTGTTTGCCTGGACTGCCAGACAATTGCATTATAAACGGGGACCCCTGTCTCCTTATCCCAAACGACTGCCGTTTCACGCTGATTGGTGATCCCGATGCCGGCAACTTGCTCTGGCTTGACACCCGATTCCGAAAGCACCCCGGCGATTACCGCTAGAATCGATCCCCAAATTTCATTGGCATTATGCTCGACCCAGCCCGGCTTAGGAAAGTGCTGAGTGAATTCCTTTTGCGAAGAATGGACGATTTCGCCCTTTTGGTTAAATAAGATCGCCCGTGAACTTGTCGTTCCTTGGTCTAAAGATAAAATATATGTTTCCATGGTCAATGCCCTCCTTTAAATTAACTAGCGATATTCCTGCTTTCCAATTCATGCGCCTGCTTTTTTCCAAAAACATATGCTAGTGCCAATAGTATCACGCTTACTCCCAAAACAGACCAAAACCCTACTGTTATATCCCCCAAAAAGAAGGCTTTATAACAAACGGCACCAAGTGAACCTCCAACGATCGGTCCAACGACCGGAATCCACGAGTAGCCCCAATTCGAGTTTCCTTTACCCGGTATCGGCAGCAAAAAGTGCGCGATGCGCGGTCCCAGATCCCGGGCCGGATTGATCGCATATCCTGTCGTGCCCCCAAGGGACATCCCGATCACGACGATCAATAGGCCGACAGCGAATGGGTTCAAACCTTCCGTGAAATTATTGGCCCCGATGAATAATAAGCCAAGGATAAGGATGAATGTCCCGATCATTTCACTTAATAGATTGGAAAATGTATGCGGGATGGCAGGAGCCGTGGCGAACACACCAAGCTTCGCACCTGGATCCTCAGTAGCCTTCCAGTGTGGCAAATAATGAAAGAATACGAGGGCTGCCCCCAGGATCGCTCCTATCAGTTGAGCAGCGATATAAACCGGCACATCACTCCAAGGAAACTTTCCAATGATGGCGAATCCGATTGTAACGGCCGGATTCAAGTGGGCACCGCTTATCGAGCCTACTGCAAAAATGCCCATCGTAACCGCCAGTCCCCATGCAATCGTAATAACGATCCATCCCGCGTCTTTAGCATAGGAACCCTTCAAACTTGAACCTGCCCCGATACCTGCACCGAATACTATCAAAATCATCGTGCCTACCAATTCTCCCCAAAATGGTGTCATGAATAAAACCTCTCCCCTAATGAATTGTAAATCTTTGACAACAAATAAAAGGAGATTCACAGCAGAACCATCCTCATAAAAAACATGAATGGCTCTGTTGTGAATCTCCTAGTCTCCGTCACATATATTAACTTGTAATTTACAATATACTAGGTTGTGAAAACGCTGTCAAACACTTTGTGAAAAATCAATCTATTATTTTTGCATTTTTTTCTTTCATGCCCGAACGGTTCAAATGATATCCCATAACTCGGTTTTGGAAGTGGTAATGGCCGATGCGCCTGCCTCTAGGGCGTTCAAGACTTCATCCGAAGTCCGGATAAGACCTCCTGCAAAAATCGGTGTTTGTAACCGCTCCTTCACTTCTTTTATCATCCAGGGCATGGCCCCCGGCAAAACCTCAATGTAATCTGGCTTGGTTTTCTGCACCAGCTTGTAGCTTTTCTCCAGCGCATGTGTATCTATTAAAAAAATTCGCTGGATGGCAATGACACCCTTTTGCTTCGCTTTCAGAATAACGCTTGTTTTGGTGGAAATCAGCCCAAAGGGATTATATTCCTGACAAATGAATTCCGCCGCGTATTCATCACTTCTGATGCCATGGATCAAATCGACATGGTAAATCATTTTCTTATTATGCTGCTTTGCCATCATACTGACATTTTTCAATTGAGAGATATGAAGATCAAGAAATACCCCTATTTCATACGGGCTATCCAGGAATCTTTCGAAATCTTTCATGCTTGCCGAGGCAGGCAAAATCTTCTGATCCATTCATTTCCCCCCCTTATCTTCCGGAAAAAATCCAAACTTTCAGGAACTTAGTATATTTTAAAGAACTTGATTTATCAAACACATTTTTCTACCCCCGATAAATGGACGCGCGCGAAAATGTATGTACCCGTCATAAGGAAAGGGTCATTTTCAATCCGCCATCGACCAGCTCACAAGATTGGATCGTGCCTATCGGGATTTTCCTGACGATGTTCCAGGCATTCATATTCATTTTGATCCTTCTGTTATCATATTCAAATATGGGCGGTCTGTTAAAAAGCTTTTGATTTATGAAATCCCGATCTATTGGCTTCAACTCGATCAATTCGAATGTTATCGTTCTTTTTTCCGTATGGACCGGCTTTAATGCCATTCGGAATGATACCTTTTTCTTGAACATCATTTTCTTCACTTCGGTCGTTCCCCAAAGGACAATATGCTCTGGCGTAATCTCGACTTGGATATCATGTTCATATAATCGCGTTTTTATCATTCTCTCCAGCATGGCTGCCCTTAGCGTGATCGGCAATCCCTTCCCAAAAATAGTCGATGCATCGAATGCACTCACCCTGCTCCCATCCCTTCCTACCTATTTCCTCACAATATGGAACATCGGTTATAGCATATGTGAGGTCGGATTTCTTGTTCATTGCATCAGGCCTCCCAATAATCGCTATATTCTAAATGTTTCGGTTTCAGACCTTGACCTTTGGAACAACTCCCTGTATAGTCGTAAGTAATTTAATAGACAACTCTTATCAAGAGAGGTGGAGGGACTGGCCCTTTGATACCTCAGCAACAGACTTTCGATGTACTGTGCTAATTCCAGAAGTGTAAAAGCTTGAAGATAAGAAGAGTACATGACCTTGTTGCCTACCCCTCTTCTTATCTTTAAGAAGAGGTTTTTTATTTTGGCCGTTTTCGCCTATTTTGTTGCTATTCACCAAGTCATGCCGTGTGGTTGATTGCCTTTTCAACGCTCGTATTAAAAACAACAATCCTTACGAAACGTGCCTTTATTTTATACAGGGAAAGAAGGAATGCAACATGTCAATCACTTTAACAAAGGCCCCCTTCAGGGCGGATCACGTCGGAAGTTTATTAAGACCGGATCGTATCCATCAGGCCAGAAAGCAATTTAAGGAAGGCGCCCTCTCTGCTGAGAGACTCCGCGAGGTTGAAACCGAAGAAATTAAACGGATCGTCGATAAGCAAATCGAAGTCGGCTTGGAGGTCGTGACCGACGGGGAATTCAGACGCACATGGTGGCACTTCGACTTCCTTGAGCATTTAAATGGCATCGAGGGGTACGTGACTGAAAAAGGACTCACATTCGATGGTGTCGAAACCGAGCGATACAACGTTCGCAATATCGGGAAGGTTTCATTCAACCCTAAGCACCCCTTCCTTAACGATTTTATCGAATTGAACAAAATCGTCGGCGGGCGTGCCGTCGCCAAACAAACGATTCCCAGCCCCAATCAATTATTTGCTGCCGGGGTTCATAATGAAGACATCTACCCTGATATGGAGGATTATGCAAATGATATCATCCAAACGTACCAGGATGCTTTAAAAGCCTTTTATGAGGCAGGTGTGCGTTACCTTCAACTGGATGATGTATACATTGCCAGACTTTCAGCTCCTGATTTCCAGTTCAAGGATGGAAAATATACGCGCGAACAATTAATCGATTTGGCTTTGCGTGTCATCAATGGATCATTGGAAGGCAAACCAGACGATTTGATCATCACGACACATCTATGCCGCGGAAACTACCAGTCGACCTGGGCATTCGAAGGCAGCTATGCCCGCATAGCCCCGACATTATTGGCAAAAGAAAAAGTGGATGGATTCTTCCTCGAATATGACGATAATCGCTCTGGCGATTTCAAGCCATTGGAACACATCCCTACTGGCGGGGCGAAGGTCGTACTTGGAGTCGTCACGTCAAAAAATGGAGAAATCGAAGACAAGGAAGCCATCAAGGCCCGCATTAAAGAAGCCGCTCAGTTCGTTCCGCTCGAGCAATTATGCTTAAGCCCTCAATGCGGATTCGCTTCCACCCATCATGGCAACAAGCTTACGGAAGAACAACAATGGGAAAAGCTGAAATTCGTCGTTGAAGTAGCAAAAGAAGTGTGGGGATGATTCATCCCGAAAAGGCCATTCCCCTTATTGGGAAATGGCCTTTTCGGTGCATCTGCTATTGGGGGGCATTTTCTTTTATACGTGAAACAAGCTCCTCGAGCCATTCGGCTGTATGCTGTGCCCGGCTGTATGAATGCTCCTTAATGAATTTATATCCCAAATATTGATCAGATTCCTCATCAACCGGCTGGTCAAAACTTAAATATGTTTCCCATGCCAATCGATGCTCTTCAATTTTGCGCTCTAAGATCGCTATTACTTTTTCGCTATCCACATGCTTAATATTCGTGAGAGCAATGTACATATCCGTGATTTGGGAGGCTTTTTCGAACGTTTGATAAATCCGTTTTACCAATTCTCCCCTTCCCTTTTCCGTAATTTGATAGACATGTTTATCTGGCCGATTCTCTTCCTTTATCGTTTCGACCGGCTCGATAAACCGATTGGCAGCCAGCTTGTCAAAATGGTAATACAATTTACTTTCGGTAATTCCGGTAAATTTATCAATTGGAATCGGTTCGGATAATCGCTTTTTCAACATATATGGATAGCTTTTTTCTTCAGCTAAAATACCCAGGATATAAATTTGGATCGACACGGTTAAAACTCCCTTCAATCGTCACCTGTCTTTATTTTATCAAACTAAAGCCTTCATTTCAGCTGCAAGGCGATCCGTCTCTTCCGTCTTTAGCGGTAATTCCTTATGGCGCACTGCCACGATCATGATATTGATGAGCAACGCAGCTGCCCCCACCATCAACATCATTACGTGAGCATGTAACGGATCTCCACCACCATACATGATCGCGAAGTCCGCTTGTATCGAATAATACATGGGGGAAATATAGCTTAGCCACTGATATGGTGCATACATCATTTCCCGTGTGATTGCAGCCCCATTGGCAATGGTTTGCATAAGTAGGATTGGCATATTCAAGATCATGCCCCCTTCCCCGACCAACAGGATGAAGATGGATGTAAATTGCCAGCATGCATAATAGCCAAGTGCATGATGTCCCCATAATGTAAAGAATGTTTCAAGTCCATGTCCTTGTACGGCATAGGTGATTCCTAGACCTACTGCCGGTGCTACGACCGCAATCAGAAGCGCCGCAAGCTGCATGTAGCCAAACAGCCTCCACTTGCCTGCCTTCCCTTTGCTTTCATTGAACGCGGCCCCTAATTGCATCGCCCCAATCATTGCTCCTACATATGCCGCCATCGTTAAGAACATCGGCGCCATCCCATTATGCATGCCTGCTGGGATTTCATTGATTTTCACAGTGTTTGCACTAAATTGATGCTGCATCGCTGAGGCCATTTCCTTCGCTTGTTCTTCCGGAACGTTTAAATTCATTAATAGGCCTTTCGCATATTGAACTGAAAACTGTTCATTTAACGTCGACTCGATTTCCGTTACAACAGAATTCATTGTAGACGTGACGATCGTTGGCCCGGCTTCATTGATTGTAAAATCGATGCTTGATGCCCCTTTGCCACTCTCGACATTTTCGGAAAAAGATTTCGGAATATGAACAACTAATTTCACATCATTCTTATCCAATTTTTTTAATGCCTGTTTATTCGTTAAATCCGTTTTTATATCTTCGAAAGGAAGCTTTTCCCCTAATTGGGCTGCAATCGTCGCACCAATTTCGCCTGTATCCTCATTAACGATTGCAACTGGCAATTGATCGATATTCGCTGGCATTGCCGAATAGCCAGGCATAAATGAGCCAAGCATTGCGATTTGATAAAAAATCCCCATAAAGATGGCTCCTATAGCTCCTCTAGTCTTCAAAAATTCTATAAATTTCATATAAACCATCCTATGCTTTAATTTTAGTACTTTAATTAAAGTGCTTTTTTTATTATACATTTTTCCTCTTGAAATACAACCCATAATTATTATCCTCGTTATTCATTTTTTTCGTAGTTCGGATGAATGACCAAGGCTTCAAGCGGAAATTGGCGGATGGTAACGTAAGGGGGAAAATACATTCAAAAAAAAAAAAAAGAACGAGCATCATGCACGTCCTTGTCCTACTTGCAGCTATCTTCATTTTCGATTTTCTTCACGAATATGTCATCCGTCACCTTGTCCTCCAGCTTATTCCGTAAGGCCAATTCGGCAGCCTTTCCATCACTGGGCGACCCGTCTGAAAAATACATCGGAAATAAAGAGAAAAACATGATGTAGAAAGAGAAATAGATGAATTGATACCATATTACCGAGCTTTCCAAAATATTTTGGTACACCAGGCTATATACGGTAAGCATACTGACCAGATTAAAAATCGATCCACCTAAATAAATGAGCATATTCGTCAAGCGATTATCATGTTTCAGTCCCTTAAACTCGCTTGCTCCATTCCAAAAATAATATTTCCGTACCTCTTATTCAATAAGGAGAATAGCTTATTGCCGCAACCGATCACAATTTTCTTTTCAGCCAAAAATCGTAACGAAGAAAATATGCCCGCTCAAAGAAATTTCATGATGTCATATAGACCTAAAATAATACATCCCCCCTAGAATCCTTTTACAAAGATACCCCTGCAAGATTCCTGATAATCGAGTCATTTATCACAGCAAGAGAGGAAAAGGAGGCCCGCACGCTCCAAAAATCCATGGAGAATGTTGACCCTCTTTTTGATGATTTAACGAGATTTTTGATTGGGGGACCGAAGGATTTCCGCGTTGTTTTGTCCTGGC
Source organism: Peribacillus sp. FSL E2-0218 (assembly GCF_037992945.1). Lineage (NCBI taxonomy): Bacteria > Bacillati > Bacillota > Bacilli > Caryophanales > Bacillaceae > Peribacillus > Peribacillus sp. FSL E2-0218. The sequence goes on from NZ_CP150304.1 coordinate 4,626,041, forward strand.
TTATGACCTGCATGTTTATATTCAGGAGTGAAAACGGATGTTTTGATCGGGCAGGCAATTTGTTTTTGTAGATTTCCCTGTCCATCGGGTACCTCCACGATCATCCCCCGCTGCTTCAATTGCGGGTGATCGGCCGCCTCGGCAAAGGTCAGCACTGGTTCTGCGCAGGCATCGTACTCAGCGAATATCTCCTGCCATTGATGAAAGTCCTTTGTCAGGATAGCTTGTTGGACGGCTTCTTTAAAGGCGGTGCCGCTCGCTTTGTCACTGTCCTTGCTCATTTCATGCAATTCCGGTTTTCCGATGGCATCGCATAATGCTTTTCTGAATGGCGATTCCAGGCTTCCTATCGAAAAATAACGCCCGTCCTTCGTTTGGTAAAAGTCATAAAACGACCCGCCATTCAACATCAATTCCTCCGGTTCAAGCTCCAGCCCGCGTTGGAAATGAAGCGGTGCCGATATCGCATTCAATGCGAAACTGCAATCGGTCATGCTAATGTCGAGGGCTTGGCCGAGACCTGTTCTGTCCCTATAGATGACAGCGGATAATAGGCCGATCACTGCATGCAGTGATCCCCCCGCAAGGTCGGCAATTTGGGTTCCGTTTTTCGCGGGCCCTTCCTTTTTCGTACCGGAATAGCTAGATAAGCCGGCAATCGAAAGATAATTGATGTCATGGCCCGCGCGGTCTTTATAGGGACCAGTCTGGCCATATCCCGTGATTGAACAGTAAATGACCTTCGGGTTGATTCGTTTTAAGGCCTCATAACCTAGACCTAAACGTTCCATGACACCTGGCCGGAATTGCTCGACGACGATATCGTATTCCTTCACCAGATTTTTGACGGATTCGATGGACTCTGGCAGTTTTAAATCAAGGGTGATCGACTTCTTTGATCTGTTAAGGTACTGATCGACTCCCCATACATCGCTCGCTGCCGGCCTTTCCACTTTCACAACGTCCGCTCCCAAATCTGCCAGCATCAAAGTCGCAAAAGGTCCTGGCAGCAACGTTGAAAAATCCAATACTTTCAAATGAGACAATAAGGTCATCTGCCGTGCACATCCTTTTCTACCGGTTGGATACCTTCCATTTCCTGCTGCCCTGTTCTTATCCATAAAGTGTATGCTCATCTTATATGAATTTTGAATAAATTTCCATCAACTTACATAAAAAGCCGGACAACGTATGAGCATTGTCCGGCAAATTTCACTATACGGGATTCATTCGTATTTTTTGTCAAAGTCAAACTCGACTTCATCAAGTTTAACGAATTTCGTTTTCCTTACCAGTTTGTAACCAAACCACAAGCCAAGGAACAGCGGAATTCCCAAATAAGCAGCGACGACACTGCCCCAATCGATGTGGTCTGAAAAAAAGGCTTGGATATTTTGCGACAGAATGACGATCAAGCCAATCAGTATGGCAAAAATAGGTCCTATCGGGAACCAAAGGGCTTTATATGGCAATTTATCCAAGGAGTGCCCTTGAGAGATGTAGGCCTTTCTAAAGCGGTAATGGCTGATGGAAATCCCAAGCCAAAAGATGAAACCGGTGATTCCAATCGCATTCATTAACCAGATGTACACCTTGCCATCTCCGAATATCGAGGCTAAGAAGGCAAGCATACCGATGGCACAGGTTAAAACCATTCCCGCAACCGGCACTCCCCGTTTATTCAGTTTGGCAAAAATGCGCGGTGCCTGTCCATCCTTTGCCATTGAATATAACATCCGTGTCGAGGCATATAAACTGGAGTTACCCGCTGACAGCACAGCCGTCAAAATGACTGCATTCATGAGTGAAGCGGCAAAGGCGATCCCAGCCTTTTCAAATATGAGCGTGAATGGACTTACCATAACGTTGTCCCCTTGTAAACTCGGGTTCGTATACGGGATGATCAGTCCTATCACAAAGATTGCCAAGACGTAAAAGAGAAGGATTCTCCAAAAAACGCTTTTAATCGCCTTCGGTATATTCCGTGCCGGATCCTCACTTTCACCGGCAGCCACACCGACGATTTCGGTTCCTTGAAAAGAAAAGCCGGCTGCGATGAAGACGATGAAGACACCCATGAAACCACCAGGGAAAGGCGCGTCATCGATCGTGAAGTTCTTGAAACCTACTGCTTCTCCACCCATAATGCCGACAATCATCAAAATTCCCACGATGATGAAAATGACGATGGCTGTTACTTTTATGAACGAAAACCAATATTCCCCTTCGCCATACCCTTTAACGGATAAATAGTTCAATAGGAAAATGAGCACCAGGAATGATGAGCTCCATAACAAGGATGGACTATTCGGAAACCAGAATTTCATGATCATCGTCGAGGCTGCCAGTTCCGCGGCTATCGTCATCGACCAATTGAACCAATACGTCCAGCCCAACGCAAAACCAAATGCCGGATCGACGAATTTCGACCCATAGGTACTGAAAGAACCGCTTGTCGGCATGAAGGCCGCCAGTTCTCCCAAGCTGGTCATCACGAAGTACACCATCGCCCCGACCAAGGCATAAGCAAGCAAGGCGCCGCCGGGCCCAGCCGTATGGATGGCTGCCCCGCTGCTAAGAAATAACCCGGTCCCGATAGCCCCTCCAATCGAGATCATCGTCAAATGCCGCGATTTCAAACCGCGCTTCAATCCCTGTTCTTCTTCGTGCTGCGGAGGATGTTGCAAGATGTCATTTTCATGTTTTGGTAGCATAAGCTTTCATCCCTTTCTATACAAGCGCTTACATATATGGGGAAATCCATTTAATAAATTTTCCTATTTCATGAACCTGCAAATAGACCCAATTTACAATCGAATATTCCTTTTCTGAATATATATGCAATTCCCATGCCAAAAATAGCAAGCCCGCCAATCAACCCTTGCATAAAAATAAGCCCGTTTTAAAGACGAATTTTTTTGCACTTGATGCCATGATCCTTTGCACTTTACGCCAATTATTTTTGCAGGCGGAAAGTACGGGGAAACGATGGATCGTTTCCCTCCCAATCTCCGATTCGGACCTACGGGAATTATTACTAGAGGAATATCTAGAAATAATTTCTCTATAAAAAACCATTTTTCACCATTTTTATCCTTAAAATGTCATCTTTTTCGCACTTTTTCACCATTTGATAATAAACGCAAATGATGCAAAAATAAGGTATTCTTATGAAGGAGTTGAGTGTTATGAAAGGTAAGGTATTTTTAGGAACTGCTTTATCCGTTGGTCTTTTATTTTCTGCTATTCCCCATCAAGAAGCTTTGGCGGCAAAAAATGTGTTGAGTGTCGAGAAGTATAATAAGCACAAAGATTCGCTAGAATTCAAGTCTGGTAAGCTTACAGATCCATCGAAGCAAACGGCGGAAGATATCATTCTTACCTTTTTTGATAAAAACACAAAATCTTACAAGCTAGAAAATCAAAAGGCGAAAGACTCCTTCATTATCCAGAAAGAAAACAAGGATGAACTTGGCAATACCGTCGTAAGATTGCAGCAAACTTATAAAGGCGTTCCTGTCTGGAATTCCACACAAGCTGTATTGATTGACGCAAAAGGTGTTTTATCCGTCGTCTCCGGTACGGTTGAAGCCAACCTAAACACTAAATTGGGGAAAAAGGCTAAAAAAGGGATCAGTAAAACAGAAGCCATCAAAATTGCTGAAAAAGATCTTGGATTCAAGCCTACCTACGACCACGCCCCAGAATCGGAACTGTTTGTATACGCAAGCGGCGATAAGGCCGATTATGTTTACAAAGTCAATTTGAATTTCTTGAGCCCGGAACCAGGCAATCATAACTATTTCATATCAGTCAAAACAGGTGAAATCCTGAATAAATATAATACCCTGGATGAAGTGACAGGGACTAATTCCGTCGGTACAGGAACAGGCGTTTTGAATAATACGGTATCTCCTTTGAACACGACCTTATCGAGCGGCAAATACTATTTACAGGACAACACTCGCGGTCAGGGCATCTTCACTTATAATGCCAATAACAAATCGAGCTTACCTGGCACACTTATGTCCAATACGACAAACGCTTTCACGACGTCCACTGACAAAGCGGCCGTGGATGCTCATTTTTATGCTGGCAAAACCTATGATTATTACAAGTCGACTTTTGGCCGCAACTCCTATGATGGATATGGCACAAGCCTGAAATCGACCGTCCATTACGGCTCCAAATACAATAATGCCTTCTGGGACGGCACGCAAATGGTTTATGGTGATGGAGACGGCACGACGTTCATCCCATTGTCAGGCGGCTTGGATGTCGTTGCACATGAGCTGACTCATGCCGTGACTTCCAGCGAATCCAATTTAACGTATCAAAATGAGTCCGGCGCTTTGAATGAAGCCATTTCCGATATTTTTGGTACAGTCGTAGAATTCAAGACACAAAGCTCCAAAGCGGATTACCTGATCGGCGAGGACATTTACACACCTAACATTTCCGGCGATGCACTCCGTTCGATGGCAAATCCAACATTGAATGGTGATCCTGACCATTATTCGAACCGGTATACTGGATCGGCTGACAATGGCGGTGTCCATACGAATAGCGGAATCATCAACAAAGCGGCTTATTTGATCTCTGCAGGCGGCACCCATCATGGAGTGACCGTGTCAGGAATCGGCATTGATAAACTGGGGACGATCTTTTACCGGGCTAACACGACCTACCTAACGTCTTCGTCCACCTTCTCTCAAGCCAGGGCTGCAGTCGTACAAGCCGCATCTGATTTGTATGGTGCAACCAGCGCAGAAACGACCACTGTCAAAAATGCCTTTACGGCAGTCGGTGTGAATTAAAAAACACAATCTATCAACCTACCCAAAACCTCCCTAGCTTTAGCGGGAGGTTTTTTCCTATGTCGGGAACAATATTCCGGCCTTTCTGCGCGTTTTTCCGGACATTCGACGCGGGATCCGACCGTTCAGCGCGTTATTCCGGCCGATCCTCACTTTTTTCCGACTATTCCTTGCAATATTCCGGCCTTCTCCAAGATCGTTCGTTCATGGTTCTGTGCCCATGCATGTGAATTAAAGCTAACAAAGCAGGTAGAATATGATTAATTCCATAAAATAGTTGCTTTTCTTCCTATTAACTGTCAAGCTAAGATAATCTCGACTATATTGAATAGAACAAGTAGGTGACGAACATGATTGAAGTTAAAACTTCCACACTCAGTGATGGGGAGTTCAATAGAGGCGTATTCGCGACACAGGACATTAAAAAAGGGGAGCTTTTGCATGAAGCACCTGTCATAGCTTACCCTAACGAGGAGCATGTTTTCATAGAGAAAACGTTGCTGGCCGATTATGCATTCGAGTATGGAATCAACCATACCGCCATGCTTTTAGGCTACGGCATGCTGTTTAATCACTCTTATACACCCAATGCAACTTATGATATAAACTTTAAGAATCACACATTTGATTTCTTTGCTTACACCGATATAAAAGCAGGAGAAGAAATCCTCATTAATTATAATGGCGAGGTCGATAACGAAGATCCGCTTTGGTTCAACAAGGAAAACGATGGGGAAGATGAAGCTGAATGATCATCCATGAAAGCACCAGTTTCTTGATTCCCCAACGAGGGTTTCAAGAAACTGGTGCTTTTCATTTTCCCTTCGGAAGTGCTTGTATCCGATGAAAAAAGCCCCCTTGAGGCATTCATTCCTCAAGGGGGCTTTTGGCCCTTAATGGGCAGATGGGTTACTTGATTTTGATTTTGTTATCGAATGGAGTTGGCTCTTAACCTTTTCAATCATTTCTGGTGTGGCTAAGGATTTGATTTGACTCATGGTTTTTTCACGAGTTTTCTTATTGCGCATTAAAAATGCGGCAGCTCCTATCACGACAGTTCCAATCATTTTGTTTGATGGCATTTGAGTTTCCTCCTTCATGTTGGTTATATATAGCATTCCCTCTACTAGCGGATTTAAACAAAAACATGCAAGCCTCCGCTATTATTTTGCCTATTTCAGGATTTCCAAATATTTTATGCTCTCAGGACTTTTCACCACTTTTTCGGCCTGATCCGGGTCAACCCTCGTACGGTCCAATGCGTGGAGCTTATAGGTCAGGACTCTTTTGACCGATTGATCAATCCGCTCCATAGGAACCTTCCCCGCTTTTACAGCTCCCAGTAAGCCTTCATAAACCTCAAGCTCATGAGCATATTCATGGCAGACAAGCAATATATCGGCTCCGGCAAGTATCGCTTCCATCCCCATCTCTTCATAGGAGAAGTACTTGTTCACGGCACCCATTTCCAAATCGTCCGTAATTACAAGTCCCCCATAGTTAAGTTTGCCCCGCAGCAGGTCTTCGATGATGACCTTGGAAAGGCTTGCTGGTTTTTCTTGATCATAGGCGGGATATTTGATGTGGGTCACCATCACGAAAAAGCTTCGATCATCCATTTCCCTTATGATCCTCTTGAACGGATAAATATCCGAATTCTCGAGATCGAGCTGGTTTGCTTCCACGGAGGATGTTTCAAGATGCGGATCGACTTCGCTGCGTCCGTTGCCTGGAAAGTGTTTCAAGGCGCCCGTCACGGAAGCATCATTCAAGCCTTGAATCGTTTTCTTGCCATACCGATAGACCTTTTTAGGATCTTTCCCCACTGAACGCTTGTCGGTTTCCGATAAATCAAGCACAGGAGCGAAATTAATATGGATGCCCATCGAGCTCAGTTCTTCCCCATTCAGTTTTGCCACCTTATACATGTCTTCAGCGGATGCATGCTGCCCAAGATCCTGCTGTGCAGGGAGCGGCGATACGCTTTCCCTCATCCGGATGATGTCCCCGCCTTCCTGATCGACCGCCACCATGAGCGGAAGCGAAAGGGAACTTTGCTTAGCCGTTTGCTGAAGCGAATTGGATAACATCGCCACCTGTTTTGGCGATTTCATATTGCGATCAAAATAAATGACGCCTCCTATATGGTTTTTTTCGATGAGCTCGTTAATTTCACGGCCCGCTTCTGTACCCTTGAAGCCGATCATCATTAGCTGACCGACTTTTTCTTCAAGCGTCATGCTTTCAAGCATTTTGTCTATTTTCTCTTGGTTTTCCGCAATGGCATCCATTCTTTTCTCCTTATCGGTTTCGGAATGATCTTCTTTTTGGATGAACATGATGGCCATAAACGAAAGGAGCACGAAGAAAAGCGCACCCATATATATTTTTCCTTTCATGCCCTGCCTCGCGATTGACGGTCCACCATTATAAAATCCCTTCCTTCATTGCCTTTACCATTCATTTACCTCAAAACTCCTGTCTGCCTGGATTCGATCCACTACTCTTCATCTTGTTCATAAACCGGGCATTCTATATCAAGCCAAGGTATTTTTTTGCATAAAGCATTGGCGGCGTACCATACTACTTACATACACTCATGCAAAGGAGATGCACCCATGGACGGAATTTTGAGGAATTTAGCCGATACCTTCAGTCATGCAGTCGATTATGCAAAAGAAAAAATATCTGCCATTACGGGGTCAACCTCTGTTACCATCGCGGAATTGAGCCAACATATCATCAATCAGCCTGAAACGATACTAATCAAGAAAAACCTTTTAGGAATCCCCTTCTCTTTTTATCATTTGCAAAAAGAAGATGTTACTTATTATCTGGAAATGAGAAACTCACAAATTTTACAGCTGGATGTACAAGCACATGACCATACCATCGTGTCGTATCGATCTTATCGAGATAAGTCAGACCTGCCCGCGTCAGTTAAATTTCCGAAAACCCTTTTATAGACATACGAAGTCGCGTCTCCAAGTCCCCATCTTCTAGACCCGTTCGCTTTCGATAAAGTTCGGGAAGCGACTTCGTAAAAAAGCAAAAAAAAATGTAGACAAGTCTCATTTATAATCGAGTTTGTCTACAGTCCCAAAGCTGACACCCCCCATACTTAGGCGGGTACCAGCTTTTTTATTTTGCTTCTGGCCCTTTCCTCTACAGGGAGAAAAACTGATTTCTTTCCCTCGATATCCATTCATCTACATCCGCTTCATCCTTTTTAACCAGCCGGTTAACGAGAATATCATGCCAAATGTAATTTTCGAGAAAATTGATATGGATCGGATCATCCGTGTAAAACGCCGTTTCCCTCGTTTCCGATGCAGGACCGTAAATCGTCTCCGTACCATCGATCGATAAGATGAACCATTCGTTTTCGCCAATATTGTCCACATAACTCGTTTGGCGATGAATTTCTATCCCTGATAACGGGCTTTCAACCTGAAAGGCGATTCCCTTAAGTGTGCAATGTTCAGCTGCTTCTTTAAGCTCCGGCGCGAGTTTTTCGTACATGTTGCTCCATAAGGAAACGACGACCCTTTTCTCGGCTTTTTGAATTAAGGTGCGGCAAAACGATAGGATATGTTCTTCTCCTTTGAGAGTCATTACCCGATTGTCGGACACGGGTCCGATCTTCTCGAATTGCTTTAGTGTATCGCTGATGGATTGGTAGGTGTTGTCCCACCTCGATCGGACGGATTCCAAGAACACATCGACCGGCAGCGGGGAATATTGGATCGAGTCATTGATTTCCTCTTTGATTACGACGCCCTCTTCCTGGAGCCCATTGAGAATTTCATAGATACGCGCCCTCGGAATACCCGATTCCTTGCTAACTTGATAGGCGCTTGCTGGGCCCTGACGAACTAAAGAAACATAGGCCTTAGCTTCATATTGGCTGAATCCGAGAGACTGAAGTTTTTCAATGATATCTTGCATAGGACCTCCTTTTTACATCCCGTAAGTTATATCCATCATACCAAATCTCATGTTGAATGCCATTCGAATTCAAAAGTGAGGGGAGGATAGGCCTTCATTTTCTTATTTACAGACGATGCTTTTTTAGTTACTATCTTAATAGTGACTAATATAACATTATGGGTTAAGGACAACGAAAGCAAGCGATTCATTCTTAATGCCATTGATACGGAGGCCTATACGATGGAAGATATACAAATTTCCACACTTTTACTGCTAATGTTTTTCGGTTTTCTTGCCGCATTCATTGATTCTGTAGTTGGCGGCGGTGGCCTGATTTCCATTCCTGCCTTATTATTTTCAGGACTCTCCCCCGCTGCTGCGATTGCAACGAATAAGCTAGCAAGCTCCATGGGATCTTTAACGAGCACCATTGCCTTCATCCGCTCGGGAAAGGTCGATTTCCGATTGGTTTCCAAGCTCTTCCCCCTTATTTTCATAGGCTCGCTTTTAGGGGCATGGGTGGTTAACTTTGTTTCATCGGATTTGCTGAAGCCGCTGATCTTGCTTCTGTTGATCGCAATCGCGATATATACCTTTTTAAAAAAGGACTGGGGACAGAAATCCACCTACACCAAGCTCACGCTGCAAAAGGCAGCATTATTCGTTGTCGCTATATTCGTTATTGGCTTTTATGATGGGTTTTTAGGGGCTGGGACGGGATCGTTCATTTTATTTGCCTTTTTGATGATCGGCTTTGATTTTTTGCATTCGGCCGGGAATGCGAAATTTTTAAACTTCGGCAGTAATCTGGCGGCATTGATCATGTTCATATTTCTGGATGCCGTCAACTTTTCATATGGGATACCGATGGGGATCTCCATGGTTGCAGGCGCATTGGCCGGCTCCAAATTCGCCCTCAAGAAAGGCGTGGCTTACGTAAGAGTGTTGTTTATCGCCGTCACCGTCATCTTGATCATAAAAAATGTAGTCGATTACTTAATGGGCGATTGATGGGAATGCAGAAAATAAAATAAAACCGGAAAATCCTCCCGCACAATGTGACATATAGGAATAAATTGGGTATATGATAGTAAAGAATGTGTGGAAAGGTGTGGTTGGATGACTGATAAGTGGAATGGCGAAGAAATGGCGGATGTATCGAAGCAAACCATTGTAATTACTGGAGCCAATAGCGGACTTGGCTTTGAAACGGCTTTTTCCCTGGCCGGTAAGGGGGCAGAAATCATCCTTGCTGTCCGGAATGCTTCAAAGGGGGAAAGAGCGCTCGATAGAATCTTTTCGGTCTATCCTAACGCGAATATACGGGTCATGCAGCTGGATTTGAGCGATCTTAGCAGCATCCGGCATTTTGCTGACTCCTATAAGGAAAACTATGACTCCTTATCTGTCCTCATCAATAATGCAGGCGTGATGATCCCGCCTTACAGCAAAACGAAGGATGGCTTCGAACTGCAATTCGGTATCAACCACCTCGGTCATTTCGCTTTGACAGGACTCCTTCTTCCGCGAATACTGTCTACACCCAGCTCAAGGGTAGTCACATTGAGCAGCTTGGCCGCCATCAATGGATTCATCGACTTTGACAATCTAAATGGCGAAAACGGCTATAAACCAATGAAGTACTATGGACAGAGCAAGCTCGCCAACCTCCTATTCGCCCGCGAGCTCCACCATAAATTCAACCAGCATGGCGCAAGCTCGATTAGCGTAGCCTGTCACCCGGGGCTTTCCCATACGAACCTCATGTCACGCGGATCTGGCAAACCGATCAATCGATTCGTTCATTATCTATCGAAATCCATGACCCAGCCGGCAAGCATGGGCGCACTTCCCACCCTGTTTGCCGCAACGGAGCCTTCATTAACAGGAGGCGAATATATTGGGCCCGATGGCAAGAAAAGCAGGAAGGGCTTCCCTAAGAAAGACGATATCATCGATACTCTATATAATGAAGAAACATCGAAAAGATTATGGGACATATCGGAAACCATGACTGAGGTCAACTACCGTTTCACGAAGAGCGTTATGCCGAAATGACCCTGATTCATGTAAAAAAAGAGGGAGCACTATGCTCCCTCTTTTCACTGCGATCATTCAGCGTCGAAAACTTCGACTTTTTCCATTTTGTCGCCATTTTTCATGGCTTTTGCCGTTTCAAGCCCGGAAGTCACTTTACCGAAAACAGTGTGAACACCGTTAAGATGAGGCTGTGGCTCATGCACGATGAAGAATTGGCTTGAACCTGTGTCTTTTCCGGCATGTGCCATCGACAAGCTGCCCGCCTCATGCTTGTGAGGGTTTCCAGCTGTTTCACATTTAATTTGAGTGCCGCTTCCGCCTGCACCAGTACCTGTTGGATCTCCGCCTTGGCTTACGAAACCAGGGATGACACGGTGAAAGACCACACCATTATAAAAGCCTGTGTTCGCCAGGTTTTCGAAGTTCGCTACTGTGTTTGGTGCTTCGTTCGGGAAAAGATCGAATTCAATCTTTTCTCCATTTCCCATTAGTATGTATCCTTTTTTAGCCATGTAGAACATCTCCTTTAATATGAACTGAATCAATTCTAATAGTACCATTTTTCGAACAAGAATGAAAAGCGGGCGCTTCTTATTTCGAACTGTCTCATTATACATATCGATGTTATTTCTTTTATAATGAGGAAGATGGATGATAAAAGGAGGAACGAACCATGACACAACGATTCGAAGCATTAGTCGTAAACAAGCAAGGAGATCAGTTTACCGTAAATATCCAGCAACTATCACTTGATGACCTGCCGCAAGGCGAAGTGCTCATCCGTGTCCATTATTCTGGGGTCAACTATAAAGATAGCCTAGCCAGCATTCCGAACGGAAACATTGTCAGCACGTATCCGATCAGCCCAGGAATTGATATGGCAGGGGTCGTCGTTTCATCTGAGGATTCACGATTCCAGGAAGGGGACGAGGTCATTGCCACCTCTTACGGAATCGGCGTATCCCAATCAGGCGGCTACAGCCAATATGCCCGTGTTCCTGCGGATTGGATCGTTCCGCTGCCTGATGGCCTATCATTGAAAGAAGCCATGATCATCGGAACTGCGGGATTCACTGCCGCCCTCTCGGTTCTGCGCCTAGAAGAAAATAACCTTGCCCCTGATCAAGGCAGCGTTCTTGTTACCGGTGCGACTGGGGGAGTCGGCAGCTTTGCCGTCTCGATCCTTTCCAAGCTTGGTTACTCGGTGGAAGCAAGTACAGGAAAAGAATCCGAGCATGGATATTTAAAGGAAATCGGGGCGACGACGATTGTAGCTCGTAAAGAGGTCTACGACGGCAACCTGCGCACCCTTGGCAAACAAAAGTGGAGCGGTGCGGTAGATCCCGTCGGCGGTGAACCTCTAGCATCTGTCCTTAGCCAAATCAAGTACGGCGGATCTGTAGCGGTCAGCGGATTGACGGCTGGCACCAACCTCCCGGCCACTGTCTTTCCTTTCATCCTAAGAGGTGTTAATTTACTAGGAATCGACTCGGTCAATTGCCCGATGGAAACAAGATTGAAAGTCTGGCATCGACTTGCGACCGACTTTAAATTCGATCACCTGGAACAGCTCATTCAGCAAGAAATCACCCTTAAAGAATTGCCTGACGTTCTCCCGACCCTCTTAAAAGGCGAAGCAAGAGGCAGAACGATCGTAAAACTATAATCCAAAAAGTGACGCGGGCTAGGCCCCCGTCACTTTTCATTGTTCAAACAGCCAGGATCCCGTGGTGGGATGGATTACCGCGTGTTGGGAAGGAATACCGCCTGTTAGGACGGATTATACTCGCGTTCGGACGAATTACCGCATGTTCGGACGAATTACCACGTGTTCGGACGGATTACCGCATGTTCGGTCGAATTATCGCGTTTTTGGACGAATTTTACCCGCGTTCGAACGGATTTCTTGCAAACTCCCTTGCAGCGTTCTCCTTTTTAGGAAGATTGACGACATTAAACGGCTTATTTGCGTTATGCTTATCCAGAAAATACACAAAAAGGCCAAACCTCCATAAGGTTCAGCCACTTCTTTAATAGGTATTATAAATATTTTCACATTCAGTAGCTGTTGGTTCATAAAAGCAATGAAGCTTAAAGCGGCCGACTAGAGGCTGATTATACCAGGTAGGCGGGCAATCCCCCTCTGGCCTGAAATACCACAGGCTAAATTTCGAGGGCCATAATCTTTCCCCGCTTACACTTCGACGTGCAAGCCTTTTTTCCCTATCTCTTGCCCGTTGGTAAAAATACCCTTTCTGCACAGCCTCAAAGGCATGCTCCTGATAAACCATATCCGGAATCGTCCTCAGCCCTTTGAAGTCGGAGCAATTCGATCTAATCCGGTTGACTCCAACGTTCCCGATCATCAACATCCCTTGATCGCCTTCACCTTCACCTTCCGCTCTGAGCAATCTCGCCAACAGAGCAATGTCGGCATCAGTGTGCTTAACGACGGTCATCCAATCACCTCCACTTTTTTTATCCTATGCCCAGGAGATGGAAAGATGCTCCGATTTTAATAAAACCTTCATATGCCGTACACGTCCCATCAACAATCCAACCTTATACTTAAGGAAGGTTGGATGGCACGCGTGGCTATCATGGTATTTGGCGTAGGCGGGGCCAATACTTTTTGTACATAGACAACGGCGCGGATCGTGCCGTACCAAACTGTAGGCAAACTCAAGATTCATCGAGGCTGTTTATGGTTTTTGTGTTTGGAGCTTTGATTTTCGGTGCAGGTATAGATTGCATCGCAAGTGCTTCCATTCCAATAAGTAATTAAAAAGGCTTCGGAATGAGGCCATTCCGAAACCTTTTTGTGTGTCGTGTCCTTGACTTGTCCATTATGCCTTCGCTTCAAAAGCAGCTTCAAACGCCAAAGATACCTTTTCGAATTCTTCGTCCGATTCGATATCGAACAGTTCGCCTTCGCCCTCGACCCTGAAGAAGAAAATATCGATGTCTTCCTCTGTATCTTGTTCAATATCTTCAAGCAAACCGACTGCCACATATTCCGTTCCTTCTACATCCAATGAGCCTAAAACCTCAACTTCATGAGCCTCATCACTGTCATCTGTAAGTGTGAAAACCTCACCTTCACGAATGTTACCCATCCTATCTCTCCTCTCTTATCCATTCATAATGGAGTTGTTTCCATAGTATATCGGCTATTTCCTTCAGAAACAAACTTTTGCCCTGAAAACTAGGGAAATTCTTTTTCCGCTACTTAGAATCAATGCCAGCCAATGGCCTATACAGGATGACCCCTATCGTTCCAAACATTATGATCAATAGAAAAAATATTGAAAAACAGTTAAAAAAGGGAATCCAATTCCGAATAATGTTATATATTGAACTATTAATAAAGGAGGCTGTTTCATTGCCCGCAAAAAGAATCGATCATATTGGAGTTGTCGTAAGAGATCTTGAAAAGTCCATCACTTTTTATCAGGACGTGCTGGATTTAAAATTAAAAGCGCGTACTCCTCATACCAATGGTGTCATCCAACTGGCATTCCTGGGTTACGAGGAGTCGGAAGAAACGGAAATCGAATTGATTCAGGGGTATAGCGATACATTGCCATCTGAAGCGACGATCCATCATTTTGCCATTACCGTTGATGATATCGAAAAAGAATATGCACGAATCAAAAAACTGAATGACATCGAGCTGATCGACGAGGAAATCGTCACCCTTCCAAATGGCTACCGCTACTTCTACATATATGGACCGGAAAAAGAATGGATTGAATTTTTCCAAAGATAAATCGCATGCTAAAAAAGCAGAGTCCAGTCGACTTCTGCTTTTTTGCCCTTCACCCACGCTGCATCCTGGTACGCTGACTGTTTAGGTTCATCCGGACGATATACTCCGCGTCGGGACGATTCACCTCCAACTCGGACGGATTATTTCCACTTTCGGTCGGTTCATCTCCGACTCGGACGGATTTCTCGCGCGTTTGGTCGATTTATCCCCGACTCGGACGGATTATTTCCACTTTCGGTCGATTTATCTCCGACTCGGACGGATTTCTCGCGCGTTTGGACGATTCATCCCCCAATCGGATGATTTATCTGACGGATCGGATGGATTTTCGCGCAGTTTCGGACATTAAATGATGGGGTATCTCATTTCATCACCACAATTAAATAAAAGCCGGCTGTTACCAGCTTGACTTTTTGACACCCGGTACATGCCCCTTATGGGCAAGCTCGCGAAAAGCGATTCGTGACATGTTGAATTTGCGCATATATCCACGGGGCCTTCCCGTTACTCCGCAGCGATTATGGATCCTTGTCGGGGAGGAATCCCGGGGGAGTTTGGCCAATGCTGCATAGTCCCCTTTTTCTTTCAATTCCCGCCTGCGCTCCGCATACTTTTCAACCAGTGCCAACTGTTTTTGTGCTTTCACTACCTTCGATTTTTTCGCCATTTTTCAATCTCCTTTACGTTAACTGGTTCACATAAAACAAAATCATTACGATTTAAAAGCGATCATTTCGTTTCCCGATGGATCGTATGTTTCTTTAAGCGTGGACAATATTTCTTCAATTCGATTCGATCCGGATGATTCCGCTTATTCTTCGTTGTAATATAGTTACGGTCCCCTGTTTCCGTGCATGCTAAAGTAATATTCACTCTCATTTCCTTTTCCTCCTTTTTCCTTCTAATCACAACACCAAACGTAATGATTACGATTTAATCCCCTGATTTCCATCACTTTAAAAAGCTCCTCTTCATAATAAAACGTAATGATTACTATTTGCAAGTTTTTTTTATTCTTTTTATCGTTCAAATTCAGAAAAATCCTTCAGGCCTTGCATCTGATTTTTCCCGAACCAATAAAAAACCGAAGACAACCCCAATGCATTTCGAGTTAGTCTTCAGTCTAGAATTTTTATTATTTGATATTGAATTTCCCGACCATATCCTCAAGCTCTTCAGCCATGGATGAAAGCGAACGGATGGAGGAATCGACTTCCTCCATGGATGCCAGCTGTTCTTCTGTCGATGCCGCTACTTCTTCTGAGTTGGCGGCATTTTCCTGGGCGTGCGCCGTCATATCATTGGAAACCTGTGCCACTTCATCTATGCTTGCAGAAATTTGTTGGACACTGGCCTTGATTTCCTCGATTTTAGGTGTAATGCTTCTCGTACTGTCCAGGATTTGCGAGAATTTATTGGAAGTCTCGACAGATACCTTCACACCCTCCTCGGCATTTTCCATCACTTTTTTCATTATGTTCACTGAATCTCTCGTGTCGTTTTGCATGCCGTTAATCAAATCGGCAATCAGCTTAGTTGAGGTTTGGGATTGCTCAGCCAATTTCCTCACTTCCTCTGCCACAACGGCAAAGCCTTTACCATGTTCCCCAGCACGAGCAGCTTCAATGGCTGCATTGAGTGCCAGCAAATTCGTCTGTCCCGCAATTCCGGTGATGACCTCGATGATTTTTCCGATTTCATGAGATCGATCGGACAAGGAGCCGATCACCTGATTCGATTGATTGACGGATTCATGGATGAATCGCATTTGATTCAAGTTTTCCTCAACAAAATGACTGCCCTCTTCAGCTTGCATAGCAGATTCCCTTGATAATTCAGCTACACTGGAGGTACTGTCCGATATCCGAACGATTCCCTGGACAACTTCATTCAACGTTCCAAGACTGCCTTCAAGCTGTTTTGTCGTCTCCTCGGATGCCCCCGAAATTTCCTGAATCGATGTGGCCACCGTTTCAGCGGCAATGCTCGATTGATTAACACTTGAACTTAATTGTTCGGCAGAAGCGGCTACCATTCCGGCATTGGCTGAAATTGCCGTAAGTGTATCGCGAAGATGCTTGGTCATTTTTTCAAAGGATTGATTTAACTCATATAATTCATCCCTGCTCTTCAACTCTATTCTCTCGACCATCAAATTGCCCTCCGCTACCTGGTTGGCAGCAGCCCCCAGCTTTTTAAGCGGCTTGGAAATCAGATTGGCTGTCAGCCATCCAGCTGCAATCGCAAAGATAAAAGCAAATATGCTGATGATCATGATTTTGTCCGTCGCCTTCTCGGATTGCTCTTTCGCCTCTTTCACCTTCGCCTTGATGACGCCTTCGGTTGATTCATTTAATGCATAGGTTTGTTCACCCAATTTCGTACTGATCGGCACCACTTTTTCCTGGGCCAGCTTTTTTGCTTCATTTACGTCTTTAGCGGCAACCTCGATGAGCTTTGTGTTCTCCGCTATCCAGGCTGCATTCGATTCCTGAATGTCCTCCAGCTGTCGATCCGTTGCTGCCACCGACGAAATATCCTTTGCCTGCGCTATTAACTGATTGATTTTTTCATTGGAAGTGTACACATTTTCTTTCATCTCGGAGGTGCCGTATAAGAGATATCCCCTTATGTAAGAAACCTGGCGAGTGGCCTCGTTCTGGATACTTTGTGCGTTGGTGTTCACTTCCGTTATATTATCGATGATATAATCATAATCCCTATTCATTTCTTTCATGCTGGTGTAAGAAATGAATGCAGAAACCCCAAATATGATAGAGATGAGCATAGAGCTCATGATCAATTTTTTCTTGATGGAAAATTTCATTCCAGCCTTCCCCCTTTTCTATATAAACCACATCTTGCTTTTGCTTCCTTTCTGTTATTATCGGTTCATATGAAAAAAATTCTATCAGGGAGAAGAGAAATTGCGCACAAAAAAAGCTGATTGCACATGCAGCCAGCTTTTTTTTCCTCATTTATAAAACACTTTATCGACGTTGTATTTAGCTCGAAGTGTATTGATCATGTAGGTTTCGTAAATTTCGCGTTCCATGGGATCCTCGACGATAAGGATGTCGATTTTCTTCACTTCATTACGGTGGTCTTTAATCGGAGACACATTATCCTCGAAATGCTTTTTGACCCTTGGTCTCAGCTTACGAGCTTTACCGACGAAAATCAGTTCCTCGCGTTCATTGTAAAACAAGATGATGCCGCCTTTATCGCGGGGAATCAAATGAAAATCGATAAATCCGTATATTTCAGGAATGACTGCTTCGTCTCCCTCTATCACTTGTTTTCTTTGTTTAATGCTAATATCCGCTGCAGGGATTTCAATATTTATCATTACAATTCACGTCCTCTATTTGTATAAGCTAAGCACATTCAAATTCCTGTGATACAGCCCAATCGCTTTTTTCTTAAAGGTAAATGGTATCATAATTACGAACGAAAAGCCATGCATGCCGTAATGGGTTCGGGGTTGTTTGCCATTTTTCTTAACACATCACCATGAAATATAAAGAAGAAGACTCAATAAGAGTCTCCTTCTTAGTCGAAATATCCGTTACCACCTGTGAGCCTTTGCATTGCTTCTTAGGATAATGTTTGTTTGCGATACTTCCGTATGGCCATTAACTTGAGACTTCGAACGCTTAGGTCTTGTCCAATTATGGTGAAACTTTTGAGAATGTGGATCTAAATGATCTTTATAACTCATTCTGTGTCACCCCATCATTAGGATTTGGATATTTCAGCCGTGATAAGAATCCCTATCACTTGCTCTAGTATTTGATTTTTGCATCTCTTTCATACAACATTTCCTTCAAAATTCCAACTCAACCGACTTCCCCTTTGCCAGGACCTTCCCTTCACCATTGACCGCATCACTTGTCATGAAGGTAATTCCCGTCACATCCCCTTTTTTTACAATGAAGCCTACATTGCCGCTTTTCGTACCGTTCCCGGCCATTTCGCCGTTCAGTTCCTCCAAGTAGATATCATCCTCCCATGGAAGGTGTTCCCCGTTATTGGTTTCCAGAAAAGCGACCGGTGAGAACTTGATCTTTTTATCGCTATTGTTTTTGATATCAACCTTCACTTTTACGATGTCGAAATCCTCAGCATGTGTATAGCCATGAAAGAAATCAATCATGCTGTAATCCGGTGTAACGTGCATTACCTTCATTTCTTTGACCGTTACCTCGATTGGTCCAACATTGATTGCTTCGTTCACTTTTTTAAAGGCCTTCAATGTCAGTTCGCCCTTTGCATCCGAGACATCCTGGCCGATTTGGGTTAGCTTCCTATCATCAGGCAGCTGTGGATTCGGAACATAGACATCCTTCTTCACCAGTGGAGCGCCCATCTCCTCCGTTTTTTCTTTAGCCGCCTTTTCTTCAAATGCAGGTTGGGTATTAAGAGCCCCGAATGTGGTCAATATAAAGGCACCTATTATCAGTCTGTTCATGGAATCCCTCCCCGAAATGTTATTTCTGTTTCTTTAATAGCTCAAAGATGATCTTGGCATGATCCGTGTTATCGACCTGCCCGGCAAAACGTTCTTTATAAGGTCCATAAGCATAGACCGGTACATCTTCACCCGTATGTCCTCCGGTGGTCCATGCTGTATTCGTCCGGTTATCGAAAATTGCTTCTATGGCGTTATCGATGTTCGTGACATTTTTTGTTTCGGCCGCATCTGTTACCGACTTGATTTCCTCGCTCGTTAGCTTCAATTTCTTTTGATTGATGAATTGCTTTAAAGTCTTTTCAGCATCGGCCCCTTTTACGATTGCATCCGCCATGAAGTCCGGGGTGCGTTTGGCCGCCTTGATCGGTTCACCGTACCAGTTATATATACCTTTGGCACCGATCGAGAATCCTCCTGTTGAATGGTCTGCCGTTGCCACTACCAAGGTATGTTTGTCTTTCTTCGCAAATTCTATCGCCGCTTTATATGCCTTTTCAAAGTCCTCCATTTCACTCATGGCGCCAACGATGTCATTATCATGTCCAGCCCAATCGACTTGGCTGCCCTCGACCATCAGGAAGAACCCCTTCTTATTTTTATCCAGACGCTTAATCGCCGAATTGGTCATGTCTTTCAAGGAAGGCGTTTCACTTGGGCGATCGATCATTTTCGGGAGTCCTTCGGAAGCGAACAAACCTAGCACCTGCTCATTTTTATCCTTGAGCATTTGTTTCTTATCCGTCACATAACTATATCCGTCTTTTTTGAAGGCCTTCGCCAAATTGATGTCCGGGCGGACAAAATTGGATTTTCCGCCGCCTAAGAGGACGTCGATTTTATGCTTGCCCTTGATCAGCTCTTTATAATAATCGTCGGCAATCGAATTCATGTTTTTCCGGTTTTCATCATGAGCGCCAAATGATGCAGGTGTCGCATGAGTGATTTCGGAGGTGGCGACCAATCCAGTCGCTTTTCCTTTTTGCTTCGCTGCTTCGAGGACGGTTTTGACTTCGGATTTATCATTATCCACCGCAATCGCGGCATTATAAGTCTTCACGCCGGAAGACATTGCCGTTGCGGCCGAAGCTGAATCCGTAATATTTTGGGCAGCATCTTCCGGATATGTCATCTGCTGACCAACCAGGTATTTATCGAACTCTGTCCGTTCCGCCACCATGGTATTCGGGTTATTTTTTAAATACCGGTAAGCGGACGTATAGGAAACACCCATCCCGTCACCTATCATGAAGATGACATTCCTGATTTCCGGATCTTCATTCGACTTGCCCCTTGCCGATGCAGATTCTGATGCAGACCAAGTTAAACTTCCAACTGTCAGTGCCGATGCCAGCGTAAGCGGCAAAACCTTTTTACTCCATGTACGATTCAAATGAATGACCTCCCTTTAATGTTTGAATATTTAATTAAACTATAAAGGGCAAAAATGAACACAGTGTCAAGGGGATGTAAAAATACGGTAGGATTAATGTGAAGACAAAGTAAATCCAGCGCTTAATGGCGAAGCTCATTACACCGGCAGCATATTCTGATGAGGACAATAAGAAGCAAGCACTAAAGGTGAGGTGATAAATTCATGCCATAAAAAAAAGCGCTCCATTACAGGAGCGCCTTTCCCTCTTACTTCTTCACCGTTAAGCATTCCAAAGCCCGGGCCGCATTCTCCCTCGCTGCTTCGATTGAAGCAGCGGATGAGAGGGCAACGGCCACCCTTCTCCCAATCTTGGTGACTGGTTTTCCGAAGAGGCGCACCTCCGTATTCGGTAAAGCCAAAGCTTTATCAACACCAACGATCGAATATTCCGCCAACTCCTCGGACGCCTTTAATGGGCGGCTAGCGCCTGGGGTGATCAAATGGATTTCCGGGATGGGGAATCCCAAGATCGCTCGAACATGCAGGGCAAACTCGGATAAATTCTGTGTCACTAATGTCACCAGTCCCGTATCATGCGGACGGGGAGATACTTCGCTGAAATAGACTTTATCCCCTGAAAGGAAAAGCTCGACTCCGAATAATCCGTATCCTCCAAGTTCATCCGTAATGGCTAGGGCAATCCGCTTCGCTTCGTTTATCTGGGCTTCCGTCATATCATGCGGCTGCCACGATTCTATATAATCCCCGCCCTGTTGAATATGGCCGATGGGCGCACAATACAGGGTCCCGTTTACGGCTCGGACTGTCAGCAATGTGATTTCCGAATCAAAATGGATGAATTCTTCAATGATCACACGCGCATTTTGAACCCGGCCGCCTTCCATGGCGATTTTCCAGCACTCTTTTAGGTCAGCTTCCGTGCGGCACACACTTTGCCCTTTCCCAGAGGAGCTCATCAGCGGTTTAATGACATTCGGAAAGCCGATTTCTTTGGCAGCTTGGACAAATTCTTCATATGTATCAGCGAATTTGTAGGCGGCAGTCGGAATGTTCAAGGATTCGGAAGCCAGTCTCCTGATTCCTTCACGGTCCATCGTTAATTTTGCTGCCCTCGCGGACGGAATGACGGGAAAGCCCTCTTCTTCCAATTCCACCAATGCTGCAGTAGCGATGGCTTCGATTTCCGGGACGATCAAATCAGGCTGTTCTTTTTCCACGACTCCCCGAAGCTGTGCTGCATCCAGCATATTGATGACATGGCTGCGGTGGGCGACCTGCATGGCAGGGGCATGTTCATAACGGTCGACTGCCACTGTCTCCACCCCAAGACGCTGTGCCTCAAGCAGGATTTCTTTCCCCAATTCACCTGAGCCCAATAATAGAATCTTTTTTGATTTATACATTCAGCCTCTCCCCCTTCAAACCAATTATATACGAACTATAACATAAAAAATATAATTTTCATTCGTATTTATAGTAACTCACTCTGAAAATATGACTCAAATAATTAAAAAGTGACGGATTTACAATACCAACTTGACAACTAAGATTAATCGATTTATCCTTTTCCTTATAAGAAAAATAAATACGCTGACCAGTTAACTGGAGGCTCTCTATTCACCTGAATAGGGGGCTTTTCGCTTTCAAAAAAAGAAGGGGGCCAGACACTATGCAAAAGGAAAGGCTGGGCTGCAAATTACCTGAAAAAGAACGGAAGAATCATGGCCGATTGGAAGAGATGGAGCACCTTAACCTTCCAGACAGAATGTTCTTCCATTGGTGCCAGCAGCAATATGCCCTGAATAGAGGGGTTTACAATACGATCGATAATTGGTTCCATGCTTATGGCATCATCGATATTCTATACCGGCGGATCAATCTTTTAGCCTTTCTCGAATACGCATCTGATTCGGAACAAACGATAGGGCGGGCAAAACCGATAAAATTCGGCAAGGGAGGGCTAACGAAAAAGCTTCAGGATTTCATGGAAATGTAAACTGACTTCAAGCTTTCCTTCAATGAAAGCTTGGAATGTCGAAATTTGCACTACGAATATTTTTGTAAATGTAAGCGCTTTCTATTATAATGAATATAGGTTGGATGGCATGCGTGGCCGTCAAAGTATCTGGCGTAGGCGGGGCCGATACAGGCGCTAAAGAGGGTAAACTTCTTTACCGCAAAACGATTAGAGTACCTATCATTCAGGGGCTGCAATATCCTGGACCAATAATGGCGGATGACCGTTATTTTTTAGGCTTAATAGCGACTTATTTTTGCAATCGATAAGTAAAGCGTACCTTTACTTATTTTTTGCAGCAGCCCTCATCGTTTTATCTCAATAATCGATAAGATAAAAAGCTCTTCCCCCATCGACTGGGAGCAGAGCGTTTTTGCATGTTCAGCGTTTACATATACAAGCCTGCCAAGAAGATCCCAAGTGACTTTTGATAAATTTCATCGAACTGGGATATAGGAAGCGGGTTGGTTCCTTTACCAAGCTCAACGGTAAATCCCGGCCTCCGCCAGTCCTGAATGTACCAATCCTTATACCCTGCGTAACTATTGGCCGACTTGACGGGCTCATAGCCACTTACCCTCGCAAACTCATTGACTATCGTTTCAGACTCTGGCGGCTCCATATCTTCAAACCCCCAAAAAATGACCTCTCCTTGAGTATGGAATGCGAGGACTCTCGCAAAGTCGCGCTTTCTCGTTAGATTTGCCATCGCAATCGCTTCTGGCTGTGTAAGCGGCCCTGTTCCCGAATAATTGGCCGGGCCTGGTTCATTTACCATGTTGCGGGCCTGCTCCAGCTCCCATTTTGCGGGGAATTGATCGTTCAGATCGACGCCATTGATATTCGCCTTCCATCCGGAAAAGTCCTCGCTGCCACTATTCCATCCCACGAGCCTCGCTCTCAATGTCTCATCTGCCGGCGGGCCGTTTTGCACCAATTCCACTCCATCCGGGTTCACCATCGGGACGATCGACAGAAGCGTCTGTTGATAATAGGGCAACATGGAAAGACCGCGGATATCCGTTTGATTCGTGATTGCCAACACATAATCATTTAAAAAGGTCATGATCACTGGGGTCGTAATCCATTCATTCGCATGAAACGATCCATTATAATGAATGCGTTTATCCCCCTGCCCGATGAGGATTTCGGGGATATCCCTATTTAACACCGAGTCGCCAATCGGGGATGTTTGAATAAAAGGGTAAATGTTTTTCAGCCGTCCAATATCGGCAAGCAATGTCTCATAGTCATAGTTCTGATTCCCTTGTGTGAGCCTCCACGTAATCCTTACTGGCACATCAATCGTCTGGCCGACTTGCAGGGCATTCGGGTTGAGGCCAGGATTAACCGCAAATAAGGCATCCAATGAAAGATTACGTGATTTGGCAATTGCCCATAATGAATCCCCCCGCTTAATCTTATAAGCCGTCGACGTAAAGCCGGGAATTTTGATTCGCTGTCCTATCATGAGGCCCTGTGGATCGATTCCCCGATTGGAATCAATGATCAGTTGGTAGTTGACCTTGAATAATTGGCTATAATACCATATAGAGTCATTCTGCCTCACATAAACGTCCATATTGCACCTCCCCTTACCCATATGTGTATGCTCATTTTAATGAATTATGGCTAATGCACCAAAACCCGGCAGTGCCGCCCCATCCTGACTTCACAAAAACAAAGCAGGCATCCAATGGATGCCTGCTTAAACGGGTTACATATTACGCTTCTTGCGGGACCGCCAAGCCTAAACCTTCGGCGACGCGTGTTCCGTATTCTGGATCGGCTTTGTAGAAGTGGCCGATTTGACGAAGCTTGATTTCTTCCAATTCGACAGGCTTCATTGCGCCGACGATCGTTTCCACGAGGCGGGTTTTCTCTTCGGCACTCAATAACCGGTATAAGTCGCCCGCTTGTGTGTAGTGATCATCGGAATTATGGCCGACTTGGGCAGCTTGCCCAGTCACTTCAAAAGGAGCGACTTTATTTTCCGTTGATTCCACAGGACCGCCAAAGCTATTCGGTTCATAATAAACCGAGCCCTTGCCATTGTCATCTGCCCGCATGAATCCATCACGCTGGTAGTTGTTCGCCTCCACCTTCGGACGATTTACCGGAAGGTGGTTGTGATTCGCGCCAACACGGTAACGGTGGGCATCGCCATAGGCAAATAGACGTCCTTGAAGCATTTTATCTGGGGAGGCTTCAATTCCAGGGACGAATGTTCCCGGTGAGAACGTGGCTTGCTCCACTTCAGCAAAGTAGTTTTCCGGATTTCGGTTCAATTCCATCCGGCCAAGTTCAATTAACGGATAATCTTTTTGCGACCATACCTTCGTCACATCGAACGGATCGAAACGGTATGTGTCCGCATCTTCCAAAGGCATGATTTGAACATAAAGTTTCCATGCCGGGAAGTCTCCTTTTTCGATGGCATTGAAAAGGTCTTCCGTATGATAATCAGGGTTTTCGCCTGCTAGTTTTGCAGCTAGATTAACATCCAGGTTCTTGATGCCCTGTTCTGTTTTGAAGTGATATTTCACCCAAACGCCTTTTCCTTCATCATTCACCCATTTGAATGTATGGCTTCCGAAGCCATGTGTATGGCGAAGCGTTGCCGGAATGCCCCTGTCAGACATCAAGATCGTAACTTGGTGCAAAGATTCTGGCGAATGTGACCAGAAATCCCAAACTGCCGTTGGATTTTTCAAATGTGTTCTAGGATCTCGCTTTTGTGTATGGATGAAATCAGGGAATTTGATTGCATCGCGAATGAAGAATACCGGCGTATTATTGCCGACGATATCGTAATTTCCTTCTTCCGTATAAAATTTAACCGCGAATCCACGTGGATCACGTACTGTATCCGCGGAGCCCAATTCACCGGCCACCGTTGAGAAACGGATAAATAAATCCGTCTTCTTGCCAACACCATTGAAAAGTTTAGCTTTCGTATACTGAGAAAGGTCGTTCGTCACTTCGAAAGTGCCGAATGCACCGGCACCTTTCGCATGAACGACACGTTCAGGCACACGCTCACGATTGAAGTGGGCCAGTTTTTCCAATAAGTGCACGTCTTGAATGAGTACAGGACCGCGTTGGCCAGCCGTGATTGAGTTTTGATTATCCCCGACTGGTGCGCCCCAGCTTGTTGTAAGGTTTTTCTTATTCGTCATAATTGAACCACCTTTTCATTATTATTTATGTATATAATGATAAAGATTATCAAGAAAAAATCAATACTTATTTATAATAATTTTAATATAATAATCAATTCATTAATAGATTGATGATCATGTACCTGAACAATCCATTCCAAGGGTTTTCAATCCAATGCCACTAATGAATTCCTAATAATGGTATACGCCCCTTATCTGCGATATTCCTCCATGAAAATCGATTTTATCCATTCTCCTTCCAATGGCATAGTAATCGAGAAACAGGATGGCCAACCACGGGGCTATCCTGAAGCCCCTTTCGTTTTATGATTGGACCGCAGCCATTTTCACTAGGCATCCACTCTTTTATATGTGACAAAGCAGCCGCACCCCTTAATCTACTAGGGATATAGGGGATATACTGGTTTGTGTTCGCTCGGAAAATGAGATACTATTACGTTAAAATGTCCAGCCAATAAGACTAAGGGTGATATAGATGAATGAGCGGAAACAACTTGTAGTTAAATATGCACACGAATTATTTATTGAAAAGGGGTATCAAGCAACATCCATTCAGGATATTTTAGATTATAGCCGCATTTCGAAAGGAACATTTTATAACTATTTTTCTTCTAAAAGTGAATTGCTTAAGGCAGTCTTCGTTTCTGCCCAGGAAAAATTCGAAAAGGAGCGAAATGAACTGCTTATTGGACAAAATCTTGCAGATATTGAAATATTCATTAAGCAATCCGAATTGCAAATCCACTCCAATAAGAGTAGTAAACTATTTACTTTATATGAAGAGATCATGATTTCAAATGACACCGATCTGAAAAACTTCATTACACATGTTAAATTCCAAAATATACATTGGCTCTCAAGTCGGTTTCTCGAAATTTTCGGTGCCGAAAAAAAACCATATATACTGGACTGTGCCATCCTTTATTCAGGGATGATGCACCAAACGATCCATTTTAACGCGATGGCTAAGGAGCCTGATTTCAACCCTACAGAAATCATCCGATATTGTGTCGATAGGATTACAACCATTTTCGAAGATGTGAGCCGAGCCAACGCACAGCTTTTGGAACCGGATGTCATCAAGCAATGGCTGCCTGAAATGTTCCATACACAGCAGGATTTTCATACAGCACTCCTGAACTCTGCTAATGCCTTAAAAAAAATGATCTTCAAGCTTTGTCAGGATGATGAAGCAGAACGTGTAAAAAACCTGAAATTAATCCACTTTGTCCAAGAGGAGTTTCTACAAAACACCGATCCGCGCATCTTTCTCATTGAAAGCGCCCTGCTGTCTTTAAGTAACAACCCAAAGCTTAAGGATACGGAGGAATTGAGTACATTCGAAAAGATCGTTGCCAATAGCTAAGGAGAAGTGAAGCTGTATCGTGTGAGCTTGGCTTGATAATGGTGAAGCGAAAGAGGATTAATCCCCCTTTTGCCGGCAAACGGAGACTCCTATCATGGGGTCTTTTGCTTTTGGCAAAGGAATCGGCACCATGATTCTCTTTTTTTGTGACAATTCTGCAAACATATAACTGATTTCATGAAATTTTAGTATAATGGCTTGTAGTAGAGTGACTTCAGGAGGAGTTTTTCATGAATATAATCATGCGTTTTCTTATCAACGGGTTAGTATTGCTCGTTATTGACTGGCTTCTCGACTCCATCACGATCAAATCTTACGGTACAGCCCTGCTGGCGGTTTTCATATTATCCATCATGAACTTGCTGGTCAGACCCATATTACAGCTGATTACATTGCCGATCACCATCCTGACCTTCGGATTGTTTTCGTTCATTATCAATGCCTTCACATTCCAAATCACTTCCTACGTAGTCAGTGGCTTTGACATATATTCCTTTTGGGGAGCTTTAATCGGATCGTTGTTATTGAGTTTCATTCAAAGCCTGCTCATAAAAAAGAATAAAAAAAACCGTCAGTAGGCTGCTGGCGGTTTTTTCGCATCCGATCACCTTTCTTAACAAGCTTCGATATTTCCCGGGCTATTCCCCTATATTCCGCCAGCCATCACTAGCTGTATTCTCTCATTTTTGACAAACCAGAAGGAAAAAACGGGTTCCACCCATAATCTTACATATACATGCCATTTCCCCTGGAAATGAACATGAATCGATTTATGGAGGAATAACATGTTCAGAAAACATGAACCAAGATTTATCCTTTCCCTTTTATTCGTGCTTGCTTTCTTTATTCCCGTTCTTACCGGCGCCTCATCATCCGCAGCGGCTGGAGCTGGCTCTTTGTCCTCTCCTTATTCCGTCGCCCAGGCCATTTCCAATCAAGACGGCGCAATCAAGACGGTCTCTGGGTATGTGGTGGGTCAGCCAACTTCTGCCAATGTAGTCATAACGAGCGGCTACCCAAACGATTATGCCTTGGCATTAGCTGACAGCCCTTCGGAAACAAACATGACCAACATGGCGTATATTCAGGTTCCCGCCTCTTTTCGCCCTGAATTCGGATTAAAATCGAACCCTGCTTTAAAAGGGAAAAAAGTAACGATTACCGGTGTGCTTGGTGCATATTTCAGCCATCCAGGCATAAAGAATGTAACTGCGATACAATCAAGTGACGCTTCAGTTCCAGGGACACCAGGGGCGGGCTCATACTATGACACTGCGATTGGAAAAACAGGTTCTGCGCTAAAGAGTGCACTTCATGAAATCATCGATGACCATGATGAAATATCGTACGATAATGTATGGGGCGCTTTACGGGAAACCGATGAGGATCCGAATAACCCCTATAATGTCATTCTTCTATATACAGGCCGTTCTCAAGGAAAGACGGTGAATGGATCTGGCGTCAATGATTGGAATCGTGAGCATGTTTGGGCAAAATCACATGGAAACTTCGGGACCACTTTAGGACCAGGCACCGATTTACATCATCTTCGCCCAGCTGATGTTTCGGTCAACAGTACCAGAAACAACCTTGATTTCGATAATGGCGGTTCCGAACACTCGGAAGCGAAAGGGAACTATTATGACTCGGATTCATGGGAGCCGCGCGATAGCGTCAAGGGCGACGTTGCCAGAATGCTATTTTATATGGCGGTCCGTTATGAGGGGGATGGCGGGGAAATAGATTTGGAGCTGAATAATCAAGTGAACAATGGCACTGCCCCCTATCATGGGAAATTGTCCGTCCTGCTGCAATGGAATGCACAGGATCCAGTGGATGCCTTCGAGCGGAACAGAAATGAGGTCATTTATAATAAATATCAGCATAATCGAAACCCATTCATCGATCATCCGGAATGGGCCTCCGCCATCTGGCAATAATCATGTTAAAGGGCTGTTCCTTGAAAATGGGACAGCCCTTTCCACTTACGAAGTCTTAATTTTTAGAAAAATCACATATTTTAACTTTGTTTAAATAACAATATAATTGGATATTAATAAATTTACATGACGAATAATAAACTAGATTGCTTAAATGGTAAGCGTTTTCATTTTTTTCTTTACAATCTATCTATTAAAATATATTATTTAGTTGTAATATTATGTGAAAAATCAATAAATAATACGTAAGCGGCTCTACTAGTGATAAAATGCTAGATAGGAAGATGAAACTCCAACATAGAAAAGGGGAAAACTATGCAAAACTCCAAAGAATCTCAATTGCACAGAGGATTGGAAGAAAGACATATCGCATTAATGTCTCTTGGTGCAGCCATTG
This sequence comes from Peribacillus sp. FSL E2-0218, assembly GCF_037992945.1. NCBI lineage: Bacteria > Bacillati > Bacillota > Bacilli > Caryophanales > Bacillaceae > Peribacillus > Peribacillus sp. FSL E2-0218. Next base: position 4,655,366 of record NZ_CP150304.1, read on the forward strand.
GTGTCGGTCTATTTCTAGGCTCGGCATCAGCAATTAAATTGGCCGGTCCTGCCATAATCATTTCCTATGCCATTGGCGGCCTCATGATCTATCTTATCATGCGGGCACTGGGAGAAATGGCGATAAAAAATCCGGTCGCAGGCTCTTTTAGCCGCTATGCGAGCGAATTTGTCGGACCTCTTGCCGGCTATATCACCGGTTGGAACTATTGGTTCGTTTGGATAGCCACCTGTATGGCTGAAATTACGGCGGTCGGGATTTACATGCAATTCTGGTTCCCTGGAACCCCGCAGTGGGCATGGGCTTTAGCCGCTCTAGCCATCATGACGACCATCAACTTTCTTGCTGTAAAGGCATACGGTGAATTGGAGTTTTGGTTCGCCCTCGTTAAAATCGTTACGATCATCCTTATGATCGTTCTTGGCTTTGGAATGATCATCTTCGGATTGGGGAACGGCGGAATCGCGGTTGGATTCGGCAATCTTGTGGAACACGGAGGATTTTTCCCTAATGGCATTTCCGGTGTCATGCTCTCTTTCCAAATGGTCATGTTCGCGTACTTGGGAATTGAAATGCTCGGTGTAACCGCCGGTGAAGTCAAAAATCCTGAAAAATCTTTAAAAAGAGCCATCGATACGGTCTTTTATCGTATTTTACTTTTTTACGTCCTAGCTCTTACGGTCATTCTATCGATCACTCCGTGGGATCAAATGAATGGTAAAGACAGTCCATTCGTGATGATGTTCGACAAAATCGGCATACCGGGTGCAGCAGGAATCATTCAGTTCGTCGTTCTGACTGCGGCCCTATCATCCTGTAACAGCGGTATCTTCAGTACCGGGAGAATGTTGTTCAACCTGGCGCAGCAAGGTGAATCACCTAAAAGCTTCGAGCGTACGACAAAATCGGGCGTTCCTGGCGTGGCCATTATCGTTTCGGCTGTCGTGCTTCTTTTCGGTGTCTACCTGAATTACATGGAAGCGGATAAGGTTTTCAGTTACGTTACAAGTGTCGCTACATTCGGTGCACTTTGGACATGGGGAACCATACTTATCACGCAAATCATCTCAAGGCGGAAAATGAGTCCGGGGGAAAAACAAGGCTTATCCTATAAGATGCCCCTTTTCCCATTCACTTCTTATTTAACGCTTGCTTTCTTGGTATTCGTAATGGTTATACTCGGCTTTTCGGCAGATACAAGAATCGCCCTGATCGTCGGTCCGATTTGGATCATACTGCTGGTAGTCTTGTATTATGTGACAGGCTTGCATAAACGAAAAAGATAAAGAAAGGGAGAGTGCCCTATCAAGTTTGGGCACTCTCTTTTTTTTACGCTTATTTTTCCCTTCTTCTTCTCATCACCCAGTGGACCAACAGACCCGCCATCCCTAAAATAACGAGGATCGGCAAGTTTCCGATGATAAATACGATGATTCCTGAACCGGCTTTAAGCAAAAGATTCGCACTTGTTGCAAGCTGTTTCTTCGTTCGCTCCCAAGTATTCAATTCCGCTTTATCAATGCCCGGTACAATGATGCCATCCTGTGCGAGCGTAATCGTGACCGTTGAATAGGACGTTTGGTTTTCCAAATATTTCATTTGCCCGGTCAGCTGCTCCATTTCTTCTTGAACCGCGGCAAGATCAGTGGATATTTTCAGCAGATCTTCCGTCTTTTCGGCTTCCTGCATGAAAGCGAGCAGCCGTTCCTCGACAGTCTTCTTTGACTTCAGTCTTGCTTTTAGATCCACATATTGCTCCGTTACATCCTGGCCGGTCACATTTCTTCCGACCACTTTCGAAGCTTCCCCTTCGCTAACGGCAAGAAAATCCTGAAAACGGGCTTCCGGCACTCGTACCGTTATCGTTCCCTCCATCTTTTCTTCATTTTCCCGGTACACATTGGACTCGACGACATAGCCTCCGTATTCCTCCGCCATCTCCTCTATCCTCTGCTGTACCTTTTCCAGGTCCTTTACCTTCCATTCAAGCTGAGCTTGATGGATGACCTTCCTCTCGGCCGTGATATCTTCTTGTTTCGCCACTTCTTCTTTCGGCTCCTTATCGCCGGAAAAGGAAGCATCCATTTTACTACTCGCCTTATCATCTCCCGATTCGGACACTGAATTATCACCTTCATTGTTGCTGCATGCCGCAAGCAAAAGGAACAAGCTGAATATAAGCATCATTTTTTTCCGGTTCATCGTCATTCCTCCTTTTCTTACTAGTACCGACGAGAATGATGGAAAAAAGTTACACTGCTTGCAGAGCTGTTTTTGCCTGAACCAAAAAACGGCGCCTTCGAGCTTTCCCAACACAAAAAAAGAGGGCGTCCAACGTATGCCGGAACGCTCCCCCTTTCTTCATTACTTATTGATATTCGTAATTCTGTGCTCGATCTCCGCTTTGATTTTTCCGCCTTTGAACGTTTCTTTCACATAGTTAACGAAGGCTTCTAGATCAGCGTGTCCAAATACACGTTCTTTTCCTTTCAGGACGGTATAGTTATCGCCGCCGCTTGCCATGAAGTCATTGACGGTCACTGTGTAGGTTTCGTCATCCTTGATCGGGGTGCCGTCCGCCTTCTTCAATAATGTGACACGCTCCGTGACCGGCTTACTGAAGTCAGCTGTATAGCTCAATCCTGAAATTTGCAGCGTTTTCGGAGCTCCTTCCACGATCCATTGCTGTTGAAGCAACGTTTTCACTTCCGCTCCTGTAAGCTCAAGCTTAACCAAGACATTGCCGAACGGCTGGATTTTCGCTAAATCAGAAAAAGTGACTTCACCCTTCGGAATGTCCGCACGAATTCCGCCTGGATTCATGAAAGCGAAATCGGAATTCAAATCGGCCTTCATTGAATCGGCGATTAAATTTCCAAGTGCCGTTTCCTCTGTGTAGGCATTGGTTCTTAAGATCTTCTCTTCCGTTGTCCCAAGCGGTGCTTTCAGCTCTGGGAACATATCCAAATAATCATTGATGAATTTTGTCGTCCCTGCATCAGCCGTGATGCCATCTTGTGTGACGGTCACGATTTCAGCGGACTTTTTGACAATATCCTTTGTCGCTGGATCGATTTCCAAATCGACATCTTCGAAAGCCGTCCCATAGGAATAAGCTTGGACAATCAATTTATTATCGACATAGTTGTTGACCTTGGCATGGTTATCACCGGCTAAGATCACATCGACTTCATCATCAACGGCTTTAGCTAGTTCAGCCACTTCACCTGTGATGACTCCGTCTTTTTCAGTGCCTGGGTCATGCGAGATGATGACGATCGATTTGACGCCTTTTTCCTTCAATTCAGCAACCGCCTTATTCACGGCAGGTGCCTGTTCGATGAATTCCACATTCTTAATGCCATCGGGGCTGACTTTCTGAGGTGTCGCATTCGTGACCACTCCGATGAAGCCAATATCAATTCCGCCGACCTTTTTTATGACATAAGGATCCAAAATGGGCTTTTTTGTATCCTTATATACAACATTGGCAACCACATATGGAAAATTCAATTTATCAAACACGACATCGGAGGTAGGTGACTTGCCGCCATTGATCTGGGCCATCAAGGTTTCCACCCCTTTATCGAACTCATGATTCCCGACGGTGCCGACATCGAATTTCATATCATTCAAAAATTGAAGCGTCGGTTTATCCTGGACCAAAGAAGATACCGGGGAACTTGCCCCGACTGCATCGCCTGCCGATAGTAAAAGAGTATTCGCAGGGTTTTCCGCTTTACGCTGCTTCAGGTGCGCTGCCAAATAATCCGCACGCCCTTGCTTGATGCCGCCAAAATCGGAGGTCATATCGAGTTGGCCGTGAAAATCATTAATACCGAGCAATTGCACTTTGACATTTTCTTTTCCTAGATTGAATTTGTAAATGCCGAAGCCTTTATCGTCCTTTTTCCCTGTATAAGAGATCGGGCTGTTTTCATTTAAATATTCCGCACCCTTTGGCGATGATGGGAAAGTCACATTCACCTTGCCGGAAATCGGGGCAATCGACCAGTTATTATCAGCGGTTGGATTGATTTCACCCTCTTGCGTGATGTAATCCATCAAGATTTGGCGATTTTCGTCCGCAGAATCGACTACATACTCGCTTCCCTTCACTCCTGGGAAGTTACCCCCGCCTGAAGCGCGGTAGTTATTCGTCACGACGATGAAATCCTGGTTCGGATCGATTGGTTCACCGTTATATTTCAACTCGGCAATCCTGCTTGAATCCGACACCTTCGTTCCTTTTTCATCATAGCGCGGAGCCTTGGTGACATCGATTTGATAGGTTACTCCGTCGATGACGTCAAAATTATAGACGGCAAACTTTCCATTGAGCAATTCCTGCTCCTCAGTTTTGGCAGGATCGATCGTATTATATTTCCCTGCCGACATCTCAAGCCATTCCTTAACGACGGAACCTTTGATTTTGATAGCCTTTAACGTATTGTCATATAAATATAAATCACCGGCGCTGCGAATGGTCAGACCGCCTTGTTTGATATCCGTGAATTCCTCGACTCCATTGCGTCCCGCTTTAAAAGGAGCCCCTACAGAAAGGATCGGAAGGTCTTTGTATTCTGGACGGTTGTTTTTGATGTATTTCTCTACATACCATTTCTGGGCGCTTGTCACGACTTGTACGGAAGGATCATCCTGTACAAGGGCGAAGTAGCTATGGATCGGTGCTGTAGTCGTTCCAATCGGTGTATTGACATACTTGATCGTACCTTCGTGATCCTTTTTGACCGCTTTGACGACAGCCGGATCTTCAGCCGCTTTTTTCCCTGTCACTTTGTCGTTGATCGCGCGTGTTGATGAATCCGAATGAACGACTTTCCATTTTCCTTTGATATTCTGGATATCCAGGTCGATGATGCCCAGATTACTGCCGCCATATCCCGCTTGAACGGCCGGCACCCCATTTATGGTCCCTTTTTTATTATCGACACCTTTGAGGACCTTGCCTTGGCCATCCTTAAATAGACTGTCTAACGACGCTTCATCTTGTGCCGGAAAGACTTTATGTGTATGGGAGAACGTGATTGCATCGATACCGGAAACCTTGCTTAATGAATAGATGACATCCTCGGTATTCTTGGTGTCGCCATTGAATCCGGAGTGTGTAAGCGCCACGATCACATCCGCACCCTTTTTCTTCATTTCAGGAATATACTTGTTCGCAGTCGCGATGATTTCTTTCGTAATGACCTTGCCTTCAAGATTCGCTTTATCCCAATCCATGATTTGCGGCGGAGCGAATCCGATATAGCCTATCTTTACCGCTTTTTCATTCCCATTGATATCCTTTACCTTCTTGGTGACGATTTTATAAGGCGTATATTTATTTTTATCATTTTTCGGATCTTTGTCTTTATCTTTTTTATAGATATTCGCATTGACATAAGGGAAGTTTGCATCGTTGATGGCTTCGTCCAAATAAGATAAACCATAATTGAATTCGTGATTGCCGAATGTGGCCATATCATAATCAAGCAGGTTCATCGCTTTATAGACAGGGTGGACCTCGCCCTTTTTCAGTGGTGCTATCTTCGCTTTATACGTACCTAGCGGCGTGCCTTGAATAAGGTCGCCATTATCCACCAACACACTATTCTTCACTTCTTTTCGTGCTTGCTTGATCAAGGTCGCCGTGCGGGCAAAGCCGACCGATTCCGATGCGGCATCTTTGTAATAATCATAGCCCATCAGGTTCGTGTGTATATCGGTCGTTTCCATGATCCTCAATTCGAATGGTGCATCTGAAACGGAGGTTGCCAGACTGTTTCCGAAGTTGCTCGTATTGCCGTTATACTTGGAAACCACCGATACCTTGACCCAATCACCCGATTGGTACGAGTTGAAGTATGCAGAGAATTTTTGGGCCGATTTAATATCCGTCTCAATGGCTGACTGTGAAACGACCTTCGTCCCATGCATCAGCTGGAAGACAACGCTTTCATTTCCTTTGTTGCCTTTTTTCGGGGTGACGGTTACAGTCGCCTTGGTCCCTTTTGCGTAACTAACGGCAGGAGCCGATATGACGAATGGTTTGGCCGCCGGCTTTTTGGATGCCTCTTTGGCCGATGTCTCCCCCGGCACGGCAAATGGAGCCGTAATCAAACTTACAGCAAGCATAGGGGCGAGCATTTTTTTAACTTGAATCTTGAACGACATACTTCACAACCCTTCTAGTTTTGTAAAATGCTAGAATAATATACCATGATTTTGTCGAAAAAACGTCACATTTTGCGGTAATATTTAGAATCTTGGATAATTGGTACTATTTATCTATTTATTTTCACATTTTTGGCACCTTTTACCGGTATTTTTTGCCAGAATCCATGAATTACTTGGGGAAAAAGTCGCTTCAATATGGGCGAACCAAGCGACAAATAGCTTTTCAAGCATAATTTGACCAGATTGCCATTCGAGTCTTGCAACCTCAAAAAAACCGCAGGAAAATTACTCCTGCAGCCTGACACTCAATGAACCTGCAAATGCCGCTCGATCAAGCTTGCGGATACCGGCTCGATCCCCAGCTCCCTCGACCAGATGGACAACTGTCCGATATGGTGGATTTCATGCGCTATCAGATGGTTCAATATTCTGTTCTTATCATATAGCCGGCCGCCCATCCAAGCTGGTTCAATCATTTCATGCCCATCATCGAATGAAGGAGATTTCAAATAACCTATCACTTCATGGTGGTAACGCTTGGATAATTCCTCCACTTTTTCGATGGTAGTATAAGCATCCAGGTTTATTTCGACATCCGCCTTCCCCTGTATAGCCCGGATCCAGCTGCATTCGACATCGATAATATGGGCCAGCGTCCGTAAAATGGTGCCCACCCCTCCCGTTCGCTGCCGGTTAAGTTCCTCATTCGCCAAGGGCCGGCACCATTCGATCCACTCATTTCGCACCTGCCAGTTATACGTGAATAATGTCAGCATTCCACTCCCCCTCATTCACTTCAGCCCTTCGTATCGGTAATAATCCTGGCGTTGAATCGTCTTGAATCCGCAAGATTCATAGAGTTTCAACGCATGATCATTCGTTGCCTCGACCTCGAGGAAAATATCATATCCGAGCTGGGATTGTTCGGCCACAAGCTTTTTCAATACCTTTCTGCCAAGTCCCCTTCCCTGATATTCCGGCAGGATGGAGAATCCATAAATCCAGGCTTCACCGCCTGAGTGATCAACACGGATCTTACCGACCGCCCGGCCATCCTTTTCAATCATCATCGTTTTCAACGTATCCTCGTAGAGAATGCGCTGATAATAATCCCGTGCCTCTTTTTCCGTAAAATGAAAGCAGTGGATATCCAGCAGGATTTCCGTTTCTTCATCGTTTCTCCGGGAAGGGCGAATGACGACATCTTCATATTCACCCAGCTCCATTTGGGCCCATTTCATTTGATATTCGGAAAAAGCAAGCTGACATGGCACCTGTGCCAAAAAACCTTTTCCGGAAGGTGATTGGGCGGGTGAATTCAAGATGATCAACTTATTTTCCCGCTTCATTGCACTTCCTATGGCCTCTTCCATCATATTTGTGAAGATTCCCTGCCTCCGGAACTCCGGATGCACCATCCCGCACATCTCGATTTTGTTCCCAAAATCATAAAGGCCAAGAAAACCTACCAGGTTCGAGCCAACATAATGAAAAAAATCATTTTGATGAACACCATTACGACTGCGAAGAGTTTCCCAGTTCAGCTTTAATGTGAACTCACTCCTTTCACATTCCTCTTGGAGAATTCGAATATCTTCCAGCTGTTTTTCTTTCAAGATTGTCACCCCTTTTCCATACTATCAGTTTATTACAAAAAATAAGAAAAACAGCACCCCTTTATGGGATGCCGCAAAGTTTTTGTAAGTTTTTTGAAAATGTTGTTTTTTTAAAAGTATTTTCACTTTAATTCATAAAACTAAAATCGTACAAGAGGAGGATTTCACATCTAATTCCATGGACGGATGAATTATTGTAGTAAAATGATTCCATTTGAGGATTATTTTTTACCTATTTTATGTTATATTCCAAATAATGGTTGAGTTTTTTTATTTGACTATATAAGGAGGGATATTGAGACACATTAGACCCATTTCTTTATACCCGAATTCCGGATTCCCTTTCACAAGAACCCGAAACTCGGTTTTACCACCTAGCACATGACGTCCTGAGGTTATCGTTTCGTTTTATGAGCGGACTTTTTTAAGTTCTCTACGTCCGTTGTCAGTTCTTTTAATTGTTTACCGAAGCGGAAGAGCAAAAACATAGAAACGACGAATGGATAGCCAAATTCGCTAACTAATGACACCCACACAGTAGCATCCTCAATCATCATCCTCTTCACCCCATTTCATGTATCTGATATCTAAAGTGAAACTTGTTTAAAAAAATCAATCTAGCACTATTGATTCATGGAAAAAAGAACGAATGTTCGTATATAATTGATTTATTCCCCTTGTCTATCACTTTAATAATTAAAGGAGGGATAACAATGAACCCATCAACTTCTCATTTTTTTTCTCATTCATTAGAGTTCTTACAGCAACAGTACTCATCTTTCTTTGAACAACCGATCATTCACGTATTTTTACAAAACCCTGAGCATATGAAGATTCTCACCGAGACTCTTGACTCCCCTTCTTCTCACAACATATGTCATCTCAACGAGACTTTCCAAATTTTCTATTACCGGGCTAAGGTATATAAATACATGTGCTCCTTGATTTATTTTTTCTCCGTTGATTTTGATAAAAGGGTACGCAAGCAGCGGGAACGCTATCGAATGGTACTTGATGCCGCACCGAGCGATGCCGTGAGAATGATCGATCGAATCGGCAATTATGACGGTCAGCTTGAAAAAATGGGGGAAACGAATGATCTCTCCTCACATATCAGTGATGAAGAGATGATAAAGGCCTTGCAGAAGTTAACGGCCAAACAAAACCTGGTACTGACCATGATCTTTTCTTATGGACTATCCAATAAAGAGATTGCTGCCTATTTCCATGAGTCACCCCAGAATATTTCCAGCATCCGCAAACAAGCACTCAAAAAGCTCCGAAAGCACTATATGGATGAGGTATATGATAGAAAGGAGAAAAGCCATTGTGGATAGTAAACTTTCTAAAGAAGAGCTGATGAACTTAATCAATTCTCTGAATCCAAAAATAAAAAAATCATTAAAAAACACAAACTATCAAGACCGGAGCGACCTCGAGCAAGAGATCAAGCTCAAAATCATTGAATCCTATGAAAAGATCGCCGCCATCGAAGCACCCAATTTCGAGGAGTTCCTTGCCGAATTCTTGACTAAGCAAAAACAATGAAAAAGCACCAAGTCCGGATCATGCCGGACTTGGTGCTTTTTTAATCAATAAGCTGGCTTCAAGGTCAGCTTATCACCTTTTGGATCATTCATTACCGTTTGGTGATATGTCCCATCTGCCCAATCGTCAAGCTGATCGTGGTACCATTCGCTTTTGACGTTACCTGATTGGCCAGGTCCAACGAGGTGATAGGCCTTGCTCATGTCGGATAGATCCATGACGAATCTCCAGGATCCGCCATGATTGACGGTACCGTCCTCCAAAAATGCCGCTGCCTGCACAGTGACGCTGCTGCCGCCTACCGGCACACCGCCGTCGCTGTTAAACAAATAATTTAACGGCGTGACGCTCGATAGCGGATGGTTGAACCTTACCTGATGGTAGTCCCCCCATTCCCAATCCGCTATATCGTTCCCCTGTGTTTCTTCCAATTCCTTTAACGTCTGCTGCAGCGACTTGGCAAGCACCTGCTCCAATCCGCCGCCCTCTTCGATCCACGGACCCGGCTTACCGTCCAGAGCCCGGCGCAGCAGTTCATCAATGGCAGAACGCCTTCCATTAAAGAGGTTGAGGGTTTCCTCCGGTATTTCTTCTTTAAGCAAAACATCCCCTATTTTCCGCATCCAGGCATTAAAAATCATCGGTGCCGCTTCATCCGCGGAATCAATATGATTCCACTTCTTTAAAATCCTAATTGCCTGTTCTTCCTGCTTGCCCGATGAACCCTTCAATACCTCCAGGAACTGAGGGGCAAATTCCTTGGCTTGAAGATTCACCTGATCCATCTGCAGCGTTTGCATGTCTTCGGCCGTCAGCTTTTTATTGGCCTTCAAAAACTCCTGTATCCTCATCTGACGGTATGGCTGGGCCCAGTTATTGCTGATGTGGTAAGGGTACTCATCCGAGATGACTTTATTGTTCGCTGTCGATATGAAACCTTCCTTTGGATTGATCGTTTTAGGAAGCTCATCAAACGGGATGTAACCCTTCCACTCATATTCATCCGTCCAGCCAGGAACAGGCAGCATGCTATCGCCCTTTTTCCGGATCGGGATTTTCCCGTTCGCCTTATAGGCAATGGTCCCATCGTTGGACGCAAAGACGAAATTCTGCGCCGGCGTTTCGAATTTCAAGAGAGCCTTTTCGAAATCGTTCCAGTTTTCCGCTTTATTCATATTCAATACCGCTTCAAGCTCCGCGGATGGATCAAGTGCCGTCCACCTTAAGGCAAGGACCGTATCTTTGCCGCTTTTGCCGGCAAACTCGGAGATGACCGGTCCATGACGGGTAACGGTCACCTTATAATCCAGGGTTTTCCCATCCTTCACCTTGATCGGCTCGTCCACGATTTCAGCTTTTTCCCATTCATCCTTGAAGGCGAATTCCTTCTCGTTTTCCGGATTTCTCTTCTCAATGAATAAATCCTGGACATCCGGCCCCGTATTGGTCACTCCCCATGCGACCTTTTCATTATGGCCGAGGATGATCCCCGGAATTCCGGCAAAAATTACACCGCTCACATTGACTGTCGGGGCTTGCAAATGCATTTGATACCAAACGGACGGTGTAGCCAGCCCAAGATGTGGATCATCCGCCAATAAAGGTTTCCCCGAATCGGTTTTACTGCCCGAAACGACCCAATTATTGCTGCCGTTGAATTCATACGGAATGACGGCCGCTGCGAAACTTTTTTCAATATCCAGCTCCTCCTTACTGATGATGTAAGGAGCACTCTTTGGATAATCCGGAAATAAATCATACGCCTTTTCCTTCGGGAACGTTTGCAGCAAATACTGCCTGAACGCCTGGTCCTCCCAGTTTCCGCCTAAATCAAAGGCCATATATTTTCCGATCGTCAGCGAATCGACGGCTGTCCACCGCTCTGGTTCATATCCAAGTAAAGTGAACTCGACCGGCCATTTTCCATTCTCCTTGAGCTCATCGATATAAAGATTGACTCCCTCCGCAAACACATCCAACGCTTCCTTGCCCTCACTTGTATAAGCAGCATAGGAGGCCTCTGCCGCCCGTCTCAATCCAAGCGTGCGGAAATACTTATCATTTTTCACCGTTTTCTCGCCAATGACCTCGCTCAATCTTCCTGACGCCTGACGCCTGCTCAAATCCATTTGAAATAGACGGTCCTGCGCCTGGACATACCCTTGAGCTAAATACAAATCATGCTCATTCGCAGCATTGATATGCGGGACCCCGCTTGAATCCCTCACCACCGTAACCGGTTTCAAAAGGCCCGGCAGCGAAACTTCCCCCTTCGTTTCAGGCAAAGCCCTTGAAAGAAATACATTTGCGGCAATCAGGACAGACAGCAAAAGCACAATCAAAATCCCCAAACTCCATAATGCCCGCCTTCGCCACTTCCGTCTCGGCCTTTGCTGAGGTACGGCAACTTCCATCGACTCATCTCCCTCTCCCATTGAAAACTCTCATTCTTTCTACTTAAGATATTCCGCGCCTCCCTCCATCTTTCCTACCAACCTCCGAGAATTTTGCCAGTATTCTTGAAATTATGGAGTTGCCCCCGCAGGTTGGGGTCTTTGCTTGTGGATTTGAGTGGTTACTCGTGAGTTTGGATGGTTTATTCGTGAGTTTGAGTGATTTATTCGTGAATTTGCGCGGTTTATTCGTGAGTTTGAGTGATTTATTCGTAAGTTTGGGCCGTTTCTCATAACATCGTGGCGTTCACTCGCGAATTCCGCCCTCCATCCACAAATGAAAAAGCACTGATACGATGTATCGGTGCTTAGTCTATTAGCTATTTGCCAATATGTATTCAATTACTTGATCTACGTCATCGGTATGGAGGAGGGCTTTGTCAAAGTCATGGGCTGCCTTTGTCTCTGCTTCCATGTATTCCACCGGAGAGAGGAAGCCGAAGAGCCGCTTCCATTTATGGTTTTGTTGGAGTAGCTTTCTTGCCTTTTTTATATCTTCCGGGATGAATTCGTTGATGATGAAGCAAGGGTCGGAATGGGCCGGGTGCTGAAAGCGTTCATTCAGGCTTTGTAATTTATCTCGGTCCCATTCCACCCGGATCAGGTCGGATATGACCTTTACATTTTGGAGCGAGTCGCAGATGTGTTTTGATAACACTTCATATTCTTCGTCCTCCAATCCGTGATCTGTCATGATTCCGATACAATACCATTTTTGAAATGGTTCATCGAGATTCTCATTTTTCTTGGAGAACATTGTTCATCCGCCTTTCTTCGTTGCTTTTAAAAAAAAGATACCCCATCAAGGATATCTCCATCATATCGGCTGAAGGGCCAGACCTCTTTGCTTAAAGATGAATTTCATGGCCTGCGCGAATGATAGAAAGGCTTTTACCTGATTGGCAAGGTCAAGTTTGACAATCCTTTTCGCCACATCAGGGGTGAAGCCGACAACGATCGTTTCCGTTCCCATAAGCGACAGTGCTCCCACCAATTGCTCTAGCAGAAAAAGCATATCGCTCTCTTCTCTAAAGGTAATCCCGGAGAAATCGATAATCAATACTTCCGCCTGTAACTCTGCACATTTTTGCAGGATCTTCGATTGCATCGACTCCATTCTCCAGTCATCAACGCGGCCGATCATCGGGAAGAGCAGCACATCCTTTAATACGGTCTGGACGATTGGAGTCGCCAACTCTTCCATGACTGCTTGGTTTTCCTTAATCTGCTGCAACGAATCAGTTGCCACCTTGGCCATTTGTTTGTAATGGTTGACATAGCTTATACTGATACAGTGAATGTATTGGTCAAGGATCGAATCGATTATCGCACTAGCCTTCAGCAATATTTCGATGGAGTAGTACCGGTTGCTTACCTCTTCTTCTATGAAACTCCAAAAAAGATTGCGCAGCAGCTGGGCTTCCTCGATGTTTTTATCTAAAGGTATCCCCATATCCACGATGCGCCTTCCGATTTCCATTCCTGCGGCTTTCATGCTTGCCATCGCTTGTTCCTTACCATGCATTAGCGCATCCGCATGAATTTGAATGAGCTGCGACCTTACCTGTTTACTCGTTTCAAGGTCATAGAGGGAATCCTCTTCATCAAACAATTCGATATGCTCCACTAAAATGTACTTAAACTTTTCAATTTTTTCGCCGATCAATCTTAATTGTTCCATTTCGACCTCCCATACAGGGCTTTTATCACATTTTATCAAATTTATTATGGATTGTGATATAAAATCCTTCTATTACCAATATGATAAGAGACGTTTACCCCATTCACAAAAGGGGTATTATGATATATGACTTGGAGGGATAACCATGAAAAAGAATCAACAAGACTTTGAATCCGAAAACATGAGCGATTTAGTCGAACTGATAAACAGTAAAAATAACAGCCGCAGAATCTTGGATGTACTTCGGCGTAATAAAAAAGATAAAACGAAAAACAAAGATAAAAAATGAAAAAGCCCAGACCAATTTGGCCTGGGTTTTTGCTTGGATGAATGTACACCGGTTCAGGACTATCTTTTTCTCCTAATTTCCTTCACATGGTTTCCTTCAGTAGTGATGTAGACCGTTTCTCCGATCTTATAGGTTAAATAACGGTCACAATCAATTTCCAACGTTTCCCCATTGTTGAATTTCATTGCACAATTGGAGCCCTCATCGGTTTTCGACACAGAAATGACCTTGTTCGTCTTAAACCCGACCGCTTTGCCATCGGAGAAATGAGGATAGTACTTTTCAACGATCTCCACCTTTGCCAATCTGCCCGGACTTGTTAAGTAGACAATGAACAATATAATTAATACGGCTATCAACCCAATGAGAATTACAGCTTTCCGTTTCACTCTATCTATTACCCTCTTCTCTTATCAATCTATTCTTCCCTATCCTTTTTTCACTAGATTATATTCAGCATCCGGAAAATCATGATAGAAAAGCTCAATTTATTTAGCGATTTTCACTTTTTCAACCATAATGACACAAAAGGCAGCCAGGATGATGAGGATGGACACAACCGAGATGACCCCGCCCCAGCCGAACTTCATCAGGAATAAACCGCCAGATGCCCCCACGACACTGGACCCTGCATAGTAAAACAGCAAATATAAAGAGGAGGCTTGCGCTTTTTCGCTTTTTTCGGCTAATCGTCCGATCCAGCTGCTTGCGATGGAGTGAGCGCCAAAAAAACCGAATGTAAACAATGCTAGCCCCAGGATTTTCAGCAGCAGCGGTGCCATTAAGGTCATTAGCGCGCCCAGCAGCATGATGGCAATCCCGGAGAGAAGGACGCCCCTCCGGCCATACTGATCGGCGAGCCTCCCCATCCAGGTGGAACTGAATGTCCCGACAAGATAAATGATGAAAATGAAGCCGATCAATGTCTGTGATAAATGATAGGGCGGTCCCATTAATGGTATACCCACAAAGTTATATACGGTAACAAACGACCCCATCAATAGGAAAGCCATACTGAATAAGAGGACGAGCCTGCCATTCCTTAAGTTATTGATAAGCGAGGCTTTGATTCGCGACAATGACACTTTATTGCGAATGGCATGCTGGGAAGGGGGAAGCATCCACCAGAAGAAAAGACTGATGATCAGGCTTAATGCCCCAAGGCTGCCAATCGCTACATTCCATGAGAAATGATCGGTCAGCACGCCGACAATCAGCCGGCCGGCCAAGCCTCCGATGCTTGAGCCGCTCACATAAATCCCCATGACATACCCCAGGCTTTTTGGATGGAATTCTTCATTGATATAGGCCATGGCAATCGCCGGGAAGCCGGCAAGAACTGCTCCTTGAATCGCCCGTATGGCGATCAGGATGTATAGATCATCCTGGATGAAGCTGACGCATATGGATAATAAGGCAGATAGCGTGAGCGCTGTCCCCATTATTTTTTTTCGATCGATGTTTTCAGAGAAAAAGGAAACGAGCAATAAACAAATCGCAAGCGCCCCTGTCGCAAAGGATAATGTCAGGCTTGCCGTTGCAGGGGAAACGCCGAATTGCTTGGCGAATACCGGAATGACAGGCTGCGTACTATACAGATCGGCAAACGTTACAAAGCTGCCAAGAAACAAAGCCAAGATTGTCATCTTGAATGATTTACCAGCTGGCTCGATATAATTCAATTTCATTCAGACCCTTCACGATTTAAACTTTCCCCCTATGTTAATACGAACGGACCCCGTTGTCTATTTTGCCGCATGAAGCTGTCCGCATCATGAAAAAACCCTTCACCATAAGGAGTGAAGGGTTTTAAGTCCATATTCCGTTTAGCCTTCCACCCGCTCGCTCTTTTTAAGCAGCCAGTATACGGGCATGCCGATAACGAGGATGATTAACGAATACAAGGCATCCAGCGGGGTATCGATCAATGTGCTTGCCACAATATAGACGGCACCAGCAATCGCTACAATGGGAATGATCGGGTACAGCGGAACTTTATATGTTTTTGCGTGCGGATCTCTCTTGCGCAGGATGAAGACGGCAAAGAAAGCTAATCCATAAAAACAGAAGACAGAGAATATCGCCATATTCGTAAGTTTGTCAGGGTTTGTCACAACCATCATGATGATTGCAATGATCACTTGCAAGATCGTCGCATTGATGGGCGTTTTGAACTTCGGCGATATTTTCCCGATTTGTTTATGCCCCGGCATCATTTTATCGTGCGCCATCGCCAGGGTAATGCGCGGAAAGGTCAGGAGCTTCCCGTTCAAGCAACCGAATATCGAAATCAAAATTCCGATCGCGATCAATTTCCCGCCCAATTCACCAAATAGCATCGTTGCCGCCACATTCGCAGCATTCGTGCCATGAGCGACGACACCCTCTGCGCCCAACACATGAAGCATGGCAAGGTTAACGGCCAAGTATGCGACCATGACCACGAGGATGCCTGTAATGATTGCGCGCGGTAACGTTTTTTGGGGATTCTTCATCTCTCCGGCCATGAAGCCGACGTTCATCCAGCCATCATACGCCCACAGTGTAGCCAATATCGCTCCAGCCATGCTGATTTTCATTGAACTTTCACTCGTTACATTGAAAACTGGCATATCACCTTGGGCAATCCCGAATACGGCGATGAAAAGGATCGGGATCAGTTTGCCGACGGTCGATAAGGTTTGGATGATCCCGCCGTACTTCGTCCCGAGCAAGTTCATCGCAGCCAAGAAAACGATCGTTATGATTCCAATGGCCAGCGTGTAATCAGAAGATATATTGAAAATTCCTGACACCAATAACCCGAAATATAAACTGAGTGCTCCCATGACAGCAGGTCCATATACCAACGTTTGCACCCAGCCGCAGAGGAAGCCCCAAACTTTTCCGTACACTTCTTCAAGGTACACATATAAGCCACCCGTTTTAGGGATGCGCGTACTCACTTCAGCGATCGTCAAGCCGCTTGCCAGGGTAATGAGACCGCCTATCAACCAAGCTAATAAGGCCATGGTTGAATTGCCGCTTAACTCAAGCACGTCACCAGGTTTCATGAAAATACCGGAACCGATGACCGTGCCGACTACTATAGATGTTCCGACCCAAAAGCCAATCGTTTTCTTCAACTGATCATTTCCCATTTTGTCCTCCCTGCGTGTACACTTGTATTTATTTTATACTAAAATTATATCATAAAAATTATACGAGAATAGTTTATGGAATAGTTTGAATTTTTTTACAAAAAGAATGATACCTTGATATCACTGTGCTCAAAGCGTTTTTTTTCTTACAAATTTTTTTCCTATTTATGTTCGCAACTTCTCCAAAAACCGAATATTTTTTTATCCATTAGAGAATTTTGAGTATTTACCGTAACAAAAGCGAACTTAAAATTAATAATAAACTAAATCATTCGTTGTATATTTTCGAACGCAAAAAAATCCACCCCAATCAAACGGGGTGGATTCCTGAAGCTTTTCGCGCTTTGAATCATATTACCAGATAATGAATAATAAGATCACTGCCAAAACGATCCGGTAGATGGCAAAAGGCGTCAATTTCACTTTATTGATTAAAATCAAGAAAAAGCGAATACAGAATAAAGCAAAGATGAATGCACTGATGAAACCTGCAATGAAGAATGGCAGAACTTCAGGAGTGAAAGAATCCCAATACTTGACGACCTTCAACAGACTGGCACCTGCCATGATCGGCACGGCCATGATGAACGTGAAATCGGAAGCGGCCCGATAGCTCATCCCTAAAAGCACCCCGCCTGAAATCGTCGAACCTGAACGGGAAAACCCCGGCCATAGTGACAGACATTGGATCAACCCGACCCCAAGTGCTTGCTTGTACGTGATCTGGTCAACCGTTTCAGCAGTCAACTTCGGACGGAATTTATCCGCAGCGATCATCAGGAACGCGCCAAGGAATAACCCGATGATGACTGTCTCTATCCTGAATAACTTGTCATCGATGTAGTCTTCGAATAATAGACCAAAAATGCCCGCCGGCAGCAACCCGACGAATATCTGCAATAGGTTAAGCCTAGGACCCTTCACGGCACTTGTATCTTTCAATTTCTTCAACCCAAGCAAGTCCATGAACCGTCCCCAGAAGAGCACGACTACAGCGAGTATCGAGCCAAGCTGGATGACCACCTTGAAAGCATTGGCCACTTCACTCCCGAAGATATCGGTCGATTTCAGCCATAAATCGTCGACGATAATCATATGCCCTGTAGACGAAACAGGCGCAAATTCAGTTAATCCTTCTACAAGACCAAGGACAACTGCAACAAAAATTTCCCACATATTCATTTTATTCACCTCTTAATTCGAACACCTATTTATGGAAATACCATATGTATTTTACGCGTTGTTTAAAATATTGTCTATTAAACATTGCTGAAACATTTTGTGGGTAAGGGTATGATAGGTTCTAGATCAGTTTAAAGGGGATGTGATGATTTTGCAAAACATAAAAATTTTCGCCCATAGAGGCTCGAAAGGAACGCACCCGGAAAATACCATTGCCGCCTTCCAAAAGGCTGCCGAAACAGGAGCGGACGGGATCGAATTCGATGTCCATCTTAGTGCTGACGGGGAATTGGTCATCATCCATGATGAAACGCTCGACCGGACCACCTCCCTTACCGGGTATGTAAAAGATCATTCGTCCCAAGAGCTGAAAACGGGGGATGCCGGAGTCAAGTACGCCAAGAAATTCACCGGGGAGCGAATCCCTTTCCTGCGCGAGGTTTTTGACTGGGCCAAGGGTAATGACTTATTGATGAACGTCGAAATCAAAACGGATAAACTGGCCTATGATGGAATCGAACAGAAGATT
This sequence comes from Peribacillus sp. FSL E2-0218, assembly GCF_037992945.1. Taxonomy (NCBI): domain Bacteria; kingdom Bacillati; phylum Bacillota; class Bacilli; order Caryophanales; family Bacillaceae; genus Peribacillus; species Peribacillus sp. FSL E2-0218. The sequence goes on from NZ_CP150304.1 coordinate 4,673,987, forward strand.
ATCGATTCGATCCGCCATCATAAGATGGAGCAGCGGGTGATCCTCTCCTCCTTTAACCATCAATCGATCGAAAAGGTGAAGCTGCTCGCTCCAGAGCTTGAACGCGCCTTATTGTTCGAGGGGCTTCCGGATAACCTGGAGCAAATCTTGCGTGATAAACAAGAATCCGGTTTTCATCCCGATAAAAACAGCCTGACGGAAGCGACCAATGAAATCGCGAAAACCCTCGGATATAAAGTCAGGCCGTGGGTCGCCAATGAGGAGGCCGATATCATCAAGCTCGCCAAAATGGGCGTTGACGTGATCATGACGGATTTCCCGGAAATGGCCCTCAAGGCATTAAAGTCCTGGCAGGCGAACGGCTGAACAAAGCGAAAGAGAAGGAGCCGATGCCCCTTCTCTTTCTTAGCCATGTTATTCAGTTAATTAGCGAGAATAGTTTGATCCGCCTAGTTGTTGTTCAGCCATTTGAACCAAACGTTTCGTGATTTCTCCACCAACGGAACCGTTAGCGCGAGCAGTAGTGTCGGCACCTAGATTCACGCCAAATTCACTTGCGATTTCATATTTCATTTGTTGTAGAGCTTGCTCTGCGCCAGCTACTACTAGTTGATTGCTGCTGTTGTTGTTTGCCATGTGTTTTCACCTCCTACTAATATTAATTAGCATTTTGAGCTTAAATTATTATTGCCAATTTATTGAATTATTTTTTCTTTGGGGACCTTCATTCCAAAGCTCTTTATCATGATTTCCTTTGGCTGCTCATAAACTGTTAGGAAACTTTCTTTCAGTAGGAGGGAAAAGCATTGCAAATACATGTGGTTAGGCCAGGCCAGACGTTATATGGCATCGCCCAGACATACAGCGTAACCGTCGATCGGCTCGTGGAATCGAATAAAATTCCTAACCCAAATAATCTTGTCTCGGGGCAGGCCCTTGTCATTCCGATCGTCGGCAGCTATTATTTCGTGCAGCCGGGTGATAGTCTTTATTCCATTTCCCAAAAGGTCGATGTCCCTTATCAAGAATTGGCCAATATAAACGGGCTTCCAGAAGGTCAATCCCTCTCCGTCGGATATCGGCTCTATATACCGGCACGCAGGAAGCGGACTGCCGAATTCAATGGATATGTCGAGCCCAGGGGTACGACGGTCGCGCCGGCCCTAGAAACGGCAGCAAGGGAAGCGGCACCCTATTTGACCTATTTAGCTCCATTCAGCTTTCAGGCGCTTCGTGACGGCTCCTTAAAGGAGCCATTGCTCAATAATTTCCCAGCCATCGCCAGAGAAAATAAAAACGTCCTGATGATGGTGATCACCAATCAGGAAAATGACCAATTCAGCGATGAGCTCGGGCAAATCATCCTGACGAATACTTCCGTGCAAAATAAGTTCCTCAACAACATCGTTGCGACCGCAAAGAAATATGGATTCAGGGATATTCACTTCGACTTCGAATATTTACGGCCAGCCGATAAAGAAGCTTATAATCAATTTCTCCGGAAGGCCAAGGAGCGATTCAAAAAAGAAGGCTGGTACATTTCCACGGCACTTGCCCCGAAAACAAGCGCGGACCAAAAAGGACGCTGGTATGAGGCCCATGATTACAGGGCCCAAGGTGAGATTGTCGACTTCGTGATCATCATGACATATGAATGGGGATATAGCGGAGGGCCGGCCATGGCCGTCTCACCTATCGGACCCGTTCGCGAGGTGCTTGAATATGCGATTACGGAGATGCCATCCAACAAAATCCTGATGGGGCAAAATCTATATGGCTATGATTGGACCCTGCCCTTTGTACAGGGGTCCACAGCCCGGGCGGTAAGCCCCCAGCAGGCGATCCAGATTGCTGCCGACAATGACGTCTCCATCGAATACGATGAAACCGCACAGGCCCCGCACTTCAACTATACGGATATTGAGGATAGGCAGCATGAGGTATGGTTTGAGGATGCCCGTTCGATACAGGCAAAATTCGATTTAATCAAGGAATTGAACCTCAGAGGGATGAGTTATTGGAAGCTTGGCCTATCCTTCCCTCAAAACTGGCTGCTCATCAGCGATAACTTCAACGTACGCAGAAGAGTGTGAGTGCGGCACGTCCCTTTTGGAAAGAAACAGGGGAATAATTGAATATGACCAGGCATATAATCCACTATCGAGCATGAAGTCCAGGTATTTCAGGATATGTGACTCAGGTATAAAAGCCTTCCGGCGCTTTACGGAAGGCTTTTATCGTGAATCAAAGTTTTCCGCCCATGCCTTATGAGCCAAGTCTTTCTTGTCCATACTAAAAGGAACAGCTTAAGGGGTGTGAAAAAACATGATCAGAATCGGTCCATTCAATACCGCCGTTCCTAGATTTCCGCGTTTCATCAGATTACTTTCGATTATCGCCTTATTCTTACTAGCATTCGGGGTATTGATTCACCTTGTCGAGCCCAAGAACTTCCCCACCCTGCTTGATGGCATCTGGTGGGCCATCGTGACCATGTCAACCGTGGGCTACGGAGATTACACGCCTGTGACCAACCTTGGTAAAATCATCGGCATGATACTCATTTTATCGGGTGTAGGATTGATTACCTCTTATTTTGCACACATTGCAAAAATGTCCATTTCCACGGAACAGCTATTCCTTACAGGAAGGAAAGACTTCACCGGCGGCGGACATTTTATCATCGTGGGCTGGAATGGCCGTTCTAAACGGATCATCCAAAACATTCATGAGCGCAAACATCATCAATCCATCGTCCTTATCGATGATACGCTGCAAAAGCATCCGCTTCCGAGGACGAATATCCACTTCGTTCACGGTAAAGCGACATTGGATTCCGTCCTGAAGAAGGCCAATATAAACCAGGCGATACGTGTTCTTATCACGGCCGACCTTAAGCAGGACGAGCTGCAAACGGATATGTTCTCGATATTGACGCTGCTGGCCGTCAAGGGGCTGAACCCTGAAGTGTATTGCCTTGTCGAGATCTTGACCCATGAACAAAAGGAAAATGCCTTGCGCGCCGGGGCGGACGGAATCGTCGAAACGAATAAATTCGCGAGTGAATTTATGCAGGATTGCTTATCAAAGGGAATAGTCGGGGAAGCAGAAGAGCAAGTTGAAGGAGCCGGATTGAAAATCAAACAGCTGCCCATTCAGGCGGAATGGGCAGAAAAGACGTTCAAGCAGTTGAGCACGGAGCTATTGGAACAGAACATATTAATCATCGGCATCCTATCAGGAGGCGAGACCTTCATCAAGCCCCCTGCAGATGAAATCGTCCATCGCAATGACGTCCTGCTCATCATTGATGATTAAGGGAGCAATAGCTTTTCCAGATCACGGACAAGCGATTTGCCATAAGAGATATAGTTTTCCGGAAATTCCGCATCCGGATCTTCAGGCTCGGCAAATTGGTTGAATGACGCAGAAAGGTTTCCGATATTCCCTTCATCATCAATGCCGTCCTCGTACTTATGGGACAATAAGAATGGCTGTAATATCTCGACCATCGCCCCATCTTTATCGAGTGAGCCATCGATGGCCTTGAACGGGACCCGCAGGAATTGGTATCCGTCGCTGTCATCCATTTTGTAATCGAAGGATCCGTGGTCATAATCCCACCCACCGCCAATCACATAGCCTTCCGGTTTTAACTTCGTCTCCAGATCGAACAAGCCGAATGTCTTCCCTTCCAACTCAGAAGAAATCTTGATCATTGTAAAAAACCTCTTTCGCTATTTTTCTATTAGCATAACCAAATGGCCGTTAAAAAAACCTGGCATGGCCTTATTCTTCCTTCGATTGCACATAGAGGAGCCTGGCCGCGTCACTGATTTCCAAGCGGTCATCAGCCTTTTGCGACGTTTCTTCCCCCTTTGATGCCTCCCTGGATTCGCTCCTTTGCAATTGCTGAAGCTGCCTTTCGATTTGCCGCATCTCCTGCTCCAGCTGCTTGAGCTTCACTTCCTTTTCTTTTGCTTCGTCATCCGTTTGGTATACTTCCTGGATATCTGCCTGCAGCTCCGTTCTCCGGTTCTCCAGCTCCTTGATTGCATATGCCGAATCGCCTGCTCCAGCTCTCGAATAAGCGGAGCTTGTCGTTGATGAAATTTGCATATCTGATCCTCACTTTCGTTTTGTTCTTCATGAGTATCGGATAGGATTATTAACTTTGCCTTAATGGACGTTTTTTGAGCCTATTAAAAAGGCATCAAGCCAGGATGAGATCATCCAGCTTGATGCCTTTCTTTATTATAAGCGCTTCTCTAATTCCGCTTTTTTCTCTTCAAAGCCAGGCTTGCCCAAAAGTGCAAACATGTTCACCTTATAAGCTTCCACACCAGGCTGATCGAATGGATTGACGCCAAGCAGGTATCCGCTCATTGCACAGGCCTTCTCGAAGAAGTAGACCAGGTAGCCAAACGTATACGCATCAAGCTTCGGAACCGTTACGATAAGGTTCGGAACGCCGCCGTCGGTATGGGCTAACAGCGTGCCCTCGAATGCTTTATTATTGACGAACTGCACCGTTTCACCTGAAAGATAGTTCAGGCCATCCAAATCATTATCCGCTTCCTCGATCAAGATTTCATGACGGGCATTATCGACTTTAATGACTGTTTCAAAAAGATCGCGACGACCTTCCTGAACATATTGCCCTAATGAATGCAGGTCAGTCGAAAAGTTGGCCGACGAAGGGAAAATCCCTTTTTGGTCCTTGCCTTCACTTTCTCCGAATAATTGCTTCCACCACTCAGAGAAATATTGCAGACCCGGCTCATAGTTGATCAGCATCTCAATCGTTTTCCCTTTATTGTAAAGGACATTTCGAACTGCGGCATATTGGTATGCCTGATTATCGGCTAACTCGGATGAACTGAAATCGTTTCTGGCACTTTCGGCACCTTCCATGATTTGATCGATGTCCGCACCGCTGACTGCAATCGGAAGCAAGCCCACTGCGGTTAACACCGAGTAGCGTCCTCCCACATCGTCAGGAATGACGAAAGTTTCGAAGCCTTCCTCCGTTGCCACTGTTTTTAATGCGCCTTTTTCTTTATCAGTGGTCGCATAAATCCTGCCTTTTGCTTCTTCCACGCCATATTTTTGTTCAAGAAGCTTCCGGAAGATCCTGAAAGCCAGTGCAGGTTCAGTCGTCGTACCGGATTTGGAGATTACATTGATCGAGAAATCCCTATTTTCCAATACATCCATTAAATCCTGCATATATGTAGAGCTAATATTGTTACCTACAAATAAAACTTGCGGGGTTTTTCTTTTTTCAGAAGGCAATATGTTGTAAAAGCTGTGTTGAAGCATCTCAACCGCTGCCCGGGCTCCCAAGTAGGACCCGCCGATTCCGATAACCAGCAACACTTCCGAATCTTCCTTGATTTTCGCTGCAGCCTTTTTGATTCTTGAGAATTCTTCTTTATCATAGTTGGCAGGGAGATCGATCCAGCCAAGATAATCATTTCCTGCTCCCGTTTGTTCATGCAGGGAATGGTGTGCCACTTTTACGGCGTCCTGCAAATAGGTTATTTCATGCTCTCCGAAAAACGGCAGGGCTTTTGAATAATCGAAACGTATATGGGCCATTCAAATTCCTCCTCCAATTGTAACTTTCCTTTTCACTTTATCTGATGTATTTCTGATAATCAAGAACTGGATAAAGTAATTGGTGAATTTTCCCGATTAAATAAATTGCATTCCCACCTCATAAAGGTGGGAATGGGGATATTTTTCTTGATTATAAAGAAGCGCGTAATATCGCAAGAACATCTTCACGGTTCAGGACCTTGAATCGGCCAAAATCGCCTCTGCTCATCGCTTTATCAGCGATGACTTCCAGCTGTGAGTCATCAATTTCATAATCGGAAAGAGTGGTCGGCGCCCCTAAGCTGCTCCAAAATGCACGAAGCCTGTCAATTCCCTCAAGTGCCGCTTCCTCATCCGTTTTCCCTTCAGGATCGACATCGAATACCCGGATCGCAACCTGTTTGAAGCGTGAGACATTTTCATGAAGTACATGTTTCATCCAATTCGGGAACAGGATGGCCAATCCGCCGGCATGAGGGATGTCATACACTGCCGAGACGGCATGTTCAATATTATGCGTCGCCCAATCACCACTGTAACCGACTCCGAGCGAACCATTAAGGGCAATATGCCCGGCATACAAGATCGTAGCCCTGTGCTCATAATTCTCGAGATCTTTCAATAGTTCAGGTGCCGTTTCCATCACGGTCAATAACAGCGATTCACAGAAACGATCCTGAAGCGGTGCATGCGTTTCGGGATGGAAGTATGTTTCGAACACATGTGACATCATATCGACCATTCCGTATACCGTTTGGTTTTTAGGTACCGAAAAAGTGTTTTCGGGATCTAAAATGGAGAATTGAGGGAAAACCAATGGGCTGCCCCAACCGTATTTCTCTTTTGTCTCCCAGTTTGTTATGACGGATCCCGAATTTGCTTCGGAGCCCGTTGCAGCCAACGTCAGCACCGTCCCAAATGGCAATGCCGCCTCGACCGGCGCCTTCTTGATGACGAGTTCCCATGGGTTGCCGTCATATTTAGCACCTGCAGCAATGGCCTTTGTAGCGTCAATGACGCTTCCGCCGCCAACGGCAAGGATAAAGTCGATCTGATGCTGCTTACAAAGATCCACACCCTTTTGAACGGTGGAGATGCGCGGATTCGGTTCAACCCCGGATAGTTCGTGCACCTCGGCATCGATTTCTTTCAAGGCTTTGATCACTTTTTCATATAAGCCATTTTTCTTTATGCTGCCGGATCCGTATACGAGTAAAACTTTATTTCCATAAGCCGGAATTTCGGATTTTATGCTTTCAAGCTGATCTTTCCCGAAAATTACTTTAGTGGGATTTTTAAACGTGTAATTTTCCATTGGATTTCTCTCCTTTTTTATGACACATCACCTTTTTTGCAGCCTTGTAAACATCCACGCGGGCAATGGCAAGTTTTTTCTTTTCTTCATTATGACCAATGTGACATATAAATACAAAAAATCCGTCCGGAACTTTTGTAAAGATGTATATTTACATGATGAAAAAGCATGATAAGTAAAGAACGAACTTATTTTAAAAAGGAGGCTGTACAATGAGTGGAATTCAAAGAACGGCACTTGTTCTTACAATAATCGGTGCAATCAATTGGGGATTAATAGGGTTTTTCCAATTTGATTTAGTCGCATCGATCTTCGGAGGCCAGGATGCTGCATTGGCCCGTATCGTTTATGGATTGGTTGGAATTGCTGGCTTGGTCAATCTTGGTCTTCTCTTCAAACCAAGTCCTGAAATATCCAGGGAGCCAGAAACAAAACCGACTCGTTAAAGAATGGGTAAGTTCCTGGACATCTTTTATGTACAACAAATAAGCCGGGGCATGGTTTATCCTGACCCGGCTTTATTTCATTAGTCAAAAAAACCGGCTGATCAAAAGATCTGCCGGTTTTAAAAAATTATTTTTTGATAAGGTCTTCGCGTTGAGATTGTTCGATCCACTCTTGAAGTTTGTCTTTCAATGTGTTGAATCCTTCAGTAGATTCGATGTGAGATGTTGCTTTAACAGATGCTTGGCGTTTTTTCGGAGCTTTTTTCGGAGCTTCAGTACGCTCAGGAGCTTCTTCTGTAGCACGGATCGATAAGCCGATTTTTCCAGCAGCTGAATCGATTGAAAGAACTTTCACTTTCACTTCATCGCCCACTTTTAAATGTTCGTTGATATCTTTAACGAATCCGTGAGTGATTTCAGAAATATGAACTAAACCTTGAGTTGAATCATCTAAAGCAACAAAAGCACCGTATGGTTGAATACCAGTTACTTTACCAGTAACTACCGCACCAATTTCGAATTTCTCAGACATGGTAACACTCCTATTTTATATATATTTTTTCGTCTTTTCACGCAATAAAAAATTATATCACATATTTGGTAAATAATCAAAGTTAAGTATACCATACTTTTTGGGATTTTACTCATAAAAAATGTTTGTTTTTTGGAAATAATAATTAAATAGATGAAATCGTTATTTATAACTTATCCTAATAATTTGCAAATAACCTGGATTTCCTTTTCCATGGCAAAACTTCAGCCTTCTAACATCGGGTCTGCCAGCTATAAAATCCTCATTACTGAATTTTTTTACCGCCTGATTCATTAAGATATGCTCATTTCGAAGTTTCGCAAGCGATTTTTTTCACAAAACCTACATATTCAGTTTCCTATTCTTAAGTTATAATATGGTAAAATAATGACATTAACTAAATTTTTTCCATAAAAAGGAGTGCCTACCCTATGTCAAATGTCGCGAAGAATATTCGGCAATATCGAGAAGACCATAACCTCACGCAGCAGGAACTGGCTTTGAAATTAAGAATCGGCACCAAAAAAATCGAAAAGTATGAATCAGGGGAATCGGTCCCTGATACACAAACCATTTTACGTCTTTCCACCGTTCTTGACATTCCTGCCTCGGAATTTTTGAAGGATGCCCCTACCGGGAATGCTGGTGGCATGGACGAGGACATCAAAAAACTAATTGAAGAAATCGGCACCAAAAAGGCTGAACTCATCTTAAGGGCGGCCAAGGATTTCAGTGAAGAACAAATTCTGAATGTTATGCATACTTTATATAATACACAAGCTTAATTCAAAAAAATGGTCATGGTATGTGTATTTTTTATCAACAGGCTGGATATACTATGATTAACACTTTCTATGTTAATCCATTAGATTAACTCTTTTTTCTAATTCCCCCTATGGAAAGGGATCCGGCTGCATAATGGCCGGATCCCTATTTTTTTGCTTATTTACAATGGTTGGCCATGAAACGTTCCATTCTCTTCAGCGCTTCCTGAAGTTGCTCCATGGAGGATGCATAGGAACAACGGATATGACCTTCTCCGCTTTTGCCGAACACATCTCCCGGAACGACCGCAACAAGTTCCTCGGTCAATAGTTTTTCGGCAAATTCCATTGAAGTCATCCCGGTCTTCTCGATGGATGGAAAGGCATAGAACGCCCCGCCGGGATTATGGCAGTCAAGCCCTATTTCGTTAAATGATTTGACGATATAGTTCCTTCTTCTCCGATAGCTGCGACGCATATCCTCTACGTCCTGCATTCCATGCTTCAAGGCTTCCAATGCAGCATGCTGCGCCATCGTCGGCGCACACATCATCGCATATTGGTGAAGCTTGAGCATCGCTTCGGAAATTTCCTTGGGAGCACAAACGAAACCAAGCCGCCATCCTGTCATCGCAAACCCTTTCGAAAATCCATTGATGACTATCGTCCTCTCCAGCATGCCATCAATGGCGGCAAATGAAGTGAACTGCTCATCGTAGGCAAGCTCGGCATAGATTTCATCGGAAATGACCAGCAAGTCGTGCTTTTTGACGATCTCAGCAAGCATCACCAATTCTTCATGCCCAAGCTGGGTACCGGTAGGATTATTCGGCGAGCAAATCAAAACAGCCTTCGTTTTGGGCGTAATCGCCGCTTCGAGTTGATCGGGCGTCAATTTGAAGTCATCGGCCCTCGAGGTTTGGACCGTGACCGGGACCCCTCCCGCCATCGTAACCAAAGGTGCATATGCAACGAAGCACGGTTCGACAACGATGACTTCTTCACCAGGATTCAAGATGGTCCTCAAAGTAATGTCCAGCGCTTGGCTTGCACCAACCGTGACGATGATTTGGTCCTCTGGCCTGTAAGATACATGGAACTGCTTTTCCATATATCGACTGATTTCCGACCTCAACTCATATAAACCGGCATTGGCCGTATAAGAGGTAAATCCTTCCTCCAGGGAATTGATCGCCGCCTCCCTTACCGCCCACGATGTGACGAAATCAGGTTCACCCACGCCAAGGGAGATGACCCCCTCCAAATTGGCTGCCAGGTCGAAAAAGCGGCGGATGCCTGATGGTCTAAGCTCTGCTATCGTTCTTGAAACATAACTCGTTTTGATCATGGTGACACCACGATCCGCTTATCTTCTTCAGTTTGATCGAAAATGGTGCCATCATGCTTGTATTTTTTCATGATGAAGTGCGTCGTCGTCGAAATGACGGAATCAAGCGTCGAAAGTTTTTCGGAAACGAAGCTAGCCACTTCATTCATCGAGCGTCCCTCGACAATGACTGAAAGATCATAGGCGCCTGACATTAAATACACAGATTGCACTTCTTTGAATTTGTAAATCCGTTTTGCGACCTCATCGAAACCGACGCCGCGTTTTGGTGTAACCTTCACATCAATCATCGCCGTGACACCGTGGTATTCATCCACCTTAGCCCAATTGATGACCGTTAAATAACGGACGATGACACGCATATCTTCTAATTTTTTCAATGTAATTTCAATGTCCGCTTCTGATAAATCGGTCATTTTAGCCAAATCATTCAGGTCGATCCGGCTGTTATTTTCAATGATTCTCAAGACTTCCAATTCCTCTTCATTCAAGTGCATTGGAAAACCCCCCTTTTGGAATTCACTAATGTAGATGTGATGGTTTTTGGCTGGCAGATCGTCTCACGAATGATCTCATTAGACTTTTTCGGAATCCTATATGACAATAAAAATTAATAAGTCCTATTCTGTCAGGATAAACTTACACTATTATATCAAAATTGATTGGCGAGCTGTTATAGCATTTGTCATTTTTACTGGGGATTATTACATTTACTGTTATGCAACAGCAGGACCATCCCTATATTTGGTGATTATGGCATTTTATCCGCTGACCAATGACGAGGAAAGAGGACCAATATGGAACGTCAAACAATCATCGGCAGGGAACGGGTGGATAATATAGATATCTATTTCGAATATGACCGAATGGATGACTCCCTTCCCACCCTTGTACTGCTTCACGGCTTCTTGTCATCCAGCTTCAGCTTCCGTAAGTTGGTGCCCCACTTAATCAAGGAATTCAACGTGATCTCATTGGACCTTCCTCCATTCGGACAAAGCGGAAAAGATTATCGATATACGTATTCATTCCGCAACATCGCCAAATCCGTTGTCCGCTTTTTAGCGGGGAAAAACATCGGCAAATTCAGCATCATCGGCCATTCCATGGGTGGGCAGGTTTCCTTGCAGCTCATCCAATCGCATCCTGATTTGGTTGAACACGCGATTCTCCTTGCCGGATCAGGCTACCAGCCCAGCTATTCGGAAAAGATGAAGCTGGTCAGCTACCTGCCTTTCTTTTCATTCGGGATAAAGGGGTATCTCCAGCGTTCGGGCATCGAAAAAAACTTGAAAAATGTTGTCCATGACCCAGCCCTGATCGATGATGAAATGCGCCAAGGATATATAAGGCCATTCATGGAAAAGCATGATATATTCCGTGCCCTGGGGAGGATGCTCCGGGATAAGGAAGTAGATTTGCTGAAGGATGAACTTCGCGATATTCTGACACCCTGCCTGCTGGTATGGGGAAGACATGACCGCGTCGTGCCGCTGGAAATCGGCCAAAGGCTTCATGGCGATCTGCCCAATTCCGAACTAGTTGTGCTTGAAGATACCGGCCATTTGCTTCCCGAGGAAAAGCCTGCGGAAATCTACCAATTAATCAAACAATTCCTCGGAACAGCCGCCCTTGACTTTGGACCTAAGGAACATGCTCACGAGTAATGGGGCAAAATCAATAAAAAAAAGCGTCCCTGCATTTGGGGACACCTTTTTTGACCTTTATAAGGAACAGCTGGCATCATTTTTTATGATGAGCAGCTTCTGTGCAACTTCGAGGCATTTGTCGAAATCGATGGATTCATCGAAAGCGAACTCGTAAATGGATTGTATTTTTTCCGCGAGCTCCCGCGAGCTATCGATATCCCGGATGGCTACGACTGTATCGGCAATTTCCGGCTCATATAAGTCCCCTCCGATCCGGAAAGGGTCCCACTCTTGTAAAACGGCCACCAACGCGATATTCATTTGCTGTGTATCCATATAATCATCACCTGCTCGATAAATTCAAAGAACATGATATCATAGTATCATACTGACTGCTTCTTAGCGAAAACGACAAAAAATTTTTCGGTGGTGGATATTTTGAATAAATCAATTTTTGAAGAACATTATGAAAGGGAGAATACGGGATCCGTGAAATGGGATAAAAGCTCGCTTAAAACATTGTTTGGAAGCGAGGATGTACTGCCAATGTGGATAGCCGATATGGATTTCCCGGCTCCCGAAGGCATTCAAAAAGCGTTGTTCGAGCGCTTGAAACATCCCATTTTAGGTTATACCGCCCCTTCGGATACAGTTTTCACCGCAATTCAAAACTGGCTGAAAGATCGCCATTCCTGGAAAGTCGAAAAAGAGTGGATCTCTTTCAGTTCCGGTATCGTTTCGGCCATCAGCACGACGATCCAAGCCTTTACAAATCCCGGTGATAAAATATTGCTTCAATCACCTGTGTATACACCATTTTTTGATATGATCAAAAGCAACGACCGGGAAGTGGTCAACAGTCCCCTTAGCCTTGAGGAAGGCCGCTTTACGATCGATTTCACCGATTTTGAAGACAAGCTGAAAAACGGAGTGAAGGTATTCCTTTTTTGCAGCCCTCATAACCCGGGCGGACGTGTCTGGACAAAGGACGAACTGCTGCGAATCGGGGAACTTTGTCAAAAGTACGATGTCATCATAGTCAGTGATGAAATTCATGCTGACTTGTTCCACAAGGGATCGACACATTACCCGATTGCCTCGCTTTCAAAAGAATTAGCGGCGATGACCGTGACATTAATGGCCCCAAGCAAAACTTTCAATATTGCCGGCATGCAGGCTTCCTTCCTGATCACCAGCAACAAGAAATTGCAGCAGCAATTGCAGAAGGTTCAAATGAAATTAGCTTTCCACGGCCTCAACATCTTGGCCTTGACAGCCATGGAAGCCGCCTACCGGGAAGGCTTGGAATGGCTGACGGAAATGATGGACTACATCGAGGAAAATATTAAGCTGGCAGAGAAATTCATGGCTGAAGAACTTCCTGCACTGCATGTGATGCATCCTGATGCTTCGTACCTATTATGGATAGACTGCCGTGACCTTGGTCTGTCCGATGAGGAAATCAAGGAACGGCTGATCCATCACGGGAAGCTTGCATTGGAGCCAGGGTCCAAATATGGCCCAGGCGGGGAAGGCTTCGTCCGAATGAACATCGGTTGTTCACGCGCTACACTCCTGGAAGGGCTAAAGCGGTTAAAACGAGCTTTTTCATAAATGGTCTCGATAGGTGTTACAAAAGGGTTTCCGAATGATCTCATTGGGAAACCCTTTTCGTTTTTCAAATGTTAAAAGGAGAGCACATCGCAGTCGCTCTCCTTTTGCCATTTATTCTTTATCTTCCTCCACATAAGGATCATGCTCATAACGAGGCAAATCCCCAAAGGAGGTTTGGATATTTTCTTCAAAAAGCTCTTCCTTCAGTTCTTCATACTGGGAATTCGGGTATACCGTTATTTCCTTCCCATAAATATCGACACCTACGAAATTTTCATAATCCTCTACATACCCGATGTTCTCTTCTGAATCGATGTACATATCTTCGTAGTCGTTTGGCGGATAAGCGAAATCGGAAGGCGTTTCGGATGTTCCAAAGGATGCTACTTCCTGCCATGAATCCTCGGCATCGAATGCGACCGATTCGTTTTGTTCTTCGTTATCGAATTTACCGAATGATGGCCCCAGCACTTCTTCCTCGATCGGACGATTGTCCGAGGTTTCCCTTGATGGGGTATGCTCGACACAAAAGGTTGTCGTAGGGATGGCATTCAACCGTTCAAGCGGAATATCGGCTGAGCAAACCTCGCATTTACCATACTCCCCTGCCTCGATGGCGGTTAGGGCCCGATCGATATCACTTATTTCATCGCGATAATGCTCTGTAAGCGCCAAATCCTTTTCACGTTCATATAATTCGGTTCCTTGATCGCCAGGGTGATTATCATAACTGGATAATTCACCAGTCGAATCGTGCATGCTCCTTCTTAAATCGAAGTCGCCCGAATCATGTAATCGCTCCTTCAGCTCCTGCTTCGTTTGCTGCAATTGCTGTTGAAAGCCTTTTATCTGCTGATTGGAAAGCATGTGCAACATCCTTTCAAAGTTGTTCTCCCTCTAGTATTTCTCTCTTCGAGTCATTCCATAAAGGTATTTTTTACCTTAGGAATAAAATAAATCAGCTGACAAAAGCTAATTGAGAAATATCAATTTCTAGGGGGCCTTTCATTGTATTTTTATAAAGAAGATTTAATCAATATGATCGTTCCTGATAAGCCTGATCCAAGTGCGGCCAAAGTTCTTCAGGAGGCGCTTGGAGGACAATTCGGTGAAATGCGGACGATGATGCAATATTCATTCCAGAGCGCCAACTTCCGCGGCAAAGCCAAACAATATCGTGATTTGATCCGTGGTGTATTCTTGGAAGAGCTAAGCCATATTGAACTGGTCCAATCGACGATCAACCAATTGCTGAATGATGCAGGCGGGAATATGCCGGGAAATTCCGGTATCGATGGCGCCCCATTGGATGATGTCATCAAGGGCGGCGCAAACCCCCACCATTTCATCATGGGGGCAAAAGCATCCCTCCCCGTCGATGCGGGAGGAAATCCTTGGACTGGCGCATATGTTTATGATCATGGAAATCTCGTTGCCAACCTTCTGAATAATGTCGTTCTTGAATCGACTGGGGTGCTGCAAAAGTCGAGGATTTATGAAATGAGCTCCAATAAATCGTTGCGTGAAACGATCGCCTTTTTGATGGTTCGCGACAATGCTCACCAAAACGCTTTTGCCAAAGCCTTGGAAACACTCGGGGTCAGTTGGGGCAAGATCTTTCCTGTACCGAATTATGATTTGAATAAATACCCTGAATGCCGCAAATATGTGGATTTAGGCTATCACAATGCCCAGTTCAACTTCAGGCTCGACCAAACCCGGATCAGTGAGGTTTTCCAAGGTGAAACGCCTAGCCGCAATGGCGGACAGCTTACTGTCACGGAGCCTCCGAATGGCTACCCCGTTCCTGAAATGCCGGATATGCCAAATGAGCATAGCCCTGGTTTGTATGACTTGAACAGTTAAAAAAGTGAAGGCGGACACATGAACCTGTGCCCGCCTCCCTTTTAATTATTGATATATTTTTCAAAAACGTATCCGAAATCTTTCACATGGTATTTTGTCCGGCTATCCATCAACCATTCAAACGCTGCGGCATTGATTTCCTTGAAGCTTGCCGCCATTTGATTTCCTTCGGTGCGAACTTGGTTCAAGGTCGAAGAAGCCAGATTTACGCTTTGCTGCGCAAATTGCAGGGCATACTCGTTCTCATGGCAAATTTCCGATATTTTCACGAGTGACTTGAACAGGTCCTTCAATTCTTCGATGAATTTTTTATGGACATCGATGGAAAAGGTCCTTGCACCGATCGAAAATTTGATCTCCGCATCCAAATCCACGGTACCCGCCGTCTCAAGAGTCACGTTGGAAATAGTATTCTGGCTGTAGCTGTACCTCATAAGTGTACGCTTCTTGCTGATTGCACTTGTCCCATCCAAATGGATGAAAGCTTGATTGGTGAAGCAATACTCATCCGTTTTCGATTTGATCAGGAAATAAATTTTTTCCCCATCTTCGTGCATGATATAATCATCTGCATCGACCTTGTCATAATCGGCAGGACTTATCACACTTCCAATATCACTTAGACCAAGGGCATCAGCCGCTATTTTCTTGAACATTTCTCCATTCCTCCTATCATGATTCCAGGTGAACTACACCCTTTTAGACGTTTTTCTCCAATATGATCTCATCTCGGATCGGGATGCCATCTCTGCTGTAAAAAGGAATTTCAGGCTTGATTTCCCGTGAATGTTCCACTGCATTTTTGACGATTTCCGAAATGGCATACCCTCTCTTTTGAAAGAACTTCAATGCCTGTAGATTATCATTCGTCGTAATCGCTTTAATTGTATGGCAGTTTTTCTCCTTAGCGATATTCTCCATCACATAAAGCAACGATGAGCCCACACCTTGATTACCATGCACACTATTCAAAGAAATGATCTGGCATACTTGATCGGACACCTTGTACGTGCCCAATCCAGAGATTTCTCCATCCTCATCCATCACCCCGAAACCCTCAAGTTCGGCATAATGAAATAAGCCCCTTGAAAAAACGACTTGGCTCGTCTCCCAGTGGTCTATGAAAAAACGCTTAACCGTATCTGCCGCAATCATCCTTTTCGCTACGATTTGCATAACAACTTACGCCCCCAAAATTTCTATCTCTATGATTTATAGTATAAATTGCTTATGCTGATAAGGGAACTTTTTATTATTCATTCTAATTTTATCCTAGGTCAAGTGAGCCTGTCATCCTTTAAACGCTGGTTCCTCTTCGTCACTTCATCCTCGAATTGCTTCGTCTTCATCTCTTCTTTTTTTGAATATCTGATAATGGCCCTCATCGTAAAAACGGCGGCAACCAAAAAGATGAAACAAGTGATGCCAGCCGGAATATACTCAGACTTGTCTTCCGGAAAATAAAGAAACAAACCTAGTAAAGCATGATCGAGAAAATCCATCCGATACTTCCTCCTTGATAGAGATATGCACTGCTTTCTATTATTATATCAATTCCCAGAACAATCCACTAGTGGACCGAATTGGCTAAAACAAAGAGTGATATTGGAATTCCATTTGTTACTCAACCCCCTTTACCGATTGAAGGTAGAACCATCCTAAGAATTCCTTGTTGATTTGGATCCATTAACTCACCTGTTTTCGATAAGCCCTTTTCAAGCTCCGCTACCATTCGTCCACTCTTATTATTTGGTTCTTGTATGATTGCCTGGGCTATCGTATAAAAAGCCTCACCATACCAAAAGGTTATCTTCTGCAGTTCTTGATAGCCATCATTTGAGAGCGTATCGTTCATGTAGAATGCCACTAATGTTTTATAAAAAATCAGAATTTGCCTTAGCACCGTCTGTTCCTGCGCTAGCTCAATCTTGTCAAGACCAGCCTGAAGGATTTCATTCCCCTCCTCAGGACGATGGGCTGCCAGATAATGATGGAGTAGCAGAAGCGTTATACTAAAGACATCGTCAGATTTGGCTGCCTCATTCATTTTTGCTTTCAGCCAACTAATGTCATGAGTTGTCAGCTGTTGGACGGGGCGAAAGTAGAATGATTCTAGCTGACTATCGCCCTTAACCTGCTCTTCTGTCCTCTTAATAATTTCCATAATACTCCACCCATCTGTTCCTTCAATAGGAACCATAGTGGCAACCATGATCACAAGATTCAAAACGATGAAGTAAGGCAATACATCACTAAAACTCCCTTTATCCCAGTCCAACATGAAATGTACCAGAGAGGCTACGGTAAGCAAGAAAAAATTCGCTAACGGGCCACCAGCATAATACCAAATTTTTCTTTGCCTAATATTACTTTCAGACAGACTGTCATCAAAATACATTTTCGTCACTCCAAAAGAGAGCGGCAGGCTATTATTTAACTCACATCTAATCTTCCCCTCTTCTTTCGTTAGCAAGATACAGAAAAACGCAAGGAATTTAAATTTCATGTTCAACAAGGTACCCAGCAGCCAATGACCCAGTTCGTGGAATCCTATCGCGATGACGAGGATGG
Organism: Peribacillus sp. FSL E2-0218; assembly: GCF_037992945.1. NCBI lineage: Bacteria > Bacillati > Bacillota > Bacilli > Caryophanales > Bacillaceae > Peribacillus > Peribacillus sp. FSL E2-0218. The sequence continues at coordinate 4,691,693 of NZ_CP150304.1, forward strand.
CTGCTAATTGTCCAATCAATATATAAAGGGTGTCAGCCGTCATTACAAACAGAATGCCCAATAAGAAAAAGAGACAAAACAAACAAAATAACGGGTGAAGGACTACATATTTATAATCAGGCATATTTGCATCTCCCTTCAAATGATAAATTGCCATTACAGTTTCCATGTTAAAAGTGGTTCTATTCCTTTTTGTTTCGATATAGTGAAGATTGTTTTCAGACATCGCAAACAGTAGAAGGACTTATGACGAGAGAAAAAAATTCTATCAATGGGCTGATAAAACTTTTAAACACTCACTTCGTTACATTTATCAATTATTCCATTAGATCATATAAATTTTAGTAGGGCGTTTCTATTTTGAATTCCAAAGTATCATATTTGGTTTTATGAATATCGTTATTGGAAGAATTTCTAGATTGAACATATACCAGATCTTCCACGCTCATACATAATCATACTGCGGAATGATGAAGTGTAGGACGGAATTTCCAGATTCAGGGCGGATTTTTGGGTGTAGGACGGAATGGAATAAGCGGGAGTTAGGTCGAATAAACGGAGATTAGGACGGATTAAGCGGAGTTAGGTCGAATAAACGGAGACTGGGACGGATTAAACGGAGTTAGGTCGAATAAACGGAGACTAGGACGGATTAAGCGGAGTTAGGTCGAATTATACGAAGTGTAGGACGAATTTTTCAATTATAGTAGGATTTCGTGTTCCCCTAGCACGGTTTGCCGCTGCTTTTTCCGGTTTCCGCATCACTGTGGACTGCGTTCATGGCTCCGGACTTGCATCAAATAACTTCAGGCACATCCTTGCACATAAAAAAGCGAGAGACACTCGGCCCCTCACTTTTGATGGTTTATAAAATGGTGATTCCTTTAATGACTACATCTTCGGCTGGCTTGTCTCCTGCCACGGTTTCCACGTCAGCAATCGCATCCACGACGTCCATGCCTTCGATGACTTGTCCAAAAACGGAATGCTTATGGTCAAGCCATGGTGTGCCGCCTTGTTCCATATAAGCACTGATGATTTCCTCAGGATAACCGGCTTGCTTCATTTGCCCGCCCATCCTGCTGTCCACGTGCTGGGCTTGTACGACGAAGAATTGGCTGCCGTTCGTTCCCGGTCCTGCATTTGCCATGGAAAGCGCTCCTCGCAAATTGAATAATTGCATCGAGAATTCGTCCTCGAATGGCGCTCCCCAAATGCTTTCTCCACCCATTCCAGTTCCTGTTGGATCTCCGCCTTGCAGCATGAAATCCTTGATGACACGGTGGAAAATGATCCCTTCGTAGTAACCGTTTTCAGCATGTGTCAAGAAATTTTCCACTGTCTTTGGAGCAAGCTCAGGGAATAGCTTGATTTTAATATCGCCAATCGTCGTTTGCATGATGACCGCTTTTTCATTTTCCAATACTTCACTTGTTAATTGCGGAAAGTTTGTCATTGTCATACCCTCTTTCTTTTTTATAAAATGGCCTCATCTTCATTTGTACACTTTACACGATTTTCATAAAAAAAGCATCTTTGCAAAATTGAACAAAATCGCTGTGAAAAATCGGTGTTCTTATGTATCATGAAGGAAGTTAAAGAAAGGTGGTAGGGAAATGTCAGAACAAGATTTTAAAATCGGCGATAAGGTTACCGCGATATATAAAACAGGAAAATACATCGGCGAAGTCACCGATATCCGGCCTGCTGCATATCTTGTTAAAGTGTTGGCTGTCATGAAGCATCCCATGCAGGGAGATCTTCATAACCCGAAGCAAACGGAAGTGTCCATGTTCCATCAACGGCGTGCCCTTGCATTCCGGGAGCAAACCAATGTGCCTAAGAATATGGTCAGGGTCTTTGATGGGGAAATTCCTGAGTATCGGGAATCCTTAAACGAGGCTGTTGCGAAAATGAAACAAACCTTAAGCGAAGACGATACGGAGTGGAATGAAAAAAGCTTGCGGCTCCTCGAAGATCTAGCGGTGGATTATTTCAAATAAAGCATGATAAAAGCCAAATCAGTAGTAGATGATTTGGCTTTTATAACGCTAAATGATTCAGCACCTTCGATAAATCAATGCGATCGCCAATCGTGGTCGGTTCATGATTTTGCATATAGCTCTTATCCTTCTCTACCAGCTTAAAGATATTGTATGTCGTGATTGCGTCATCCAGCGCCCTATGATGCTTGCCTGTCCCTTCTTTCCCATAGGCCTGTACAGCCTTCCAAAGGCCGGTTTGATTTTGATCCCCGAAAAAGCGTTTATACTCCAAACAAAGATCCGTCTGTTTTCCTGAAAACGGGAACTTCAACCCTGCTTTCTGACAGTTTTGGCGGAGCACCTTCATGTCCATATTCCCCCAAGTCACAATTGTCGTTGGATGCTGCTCATCTATCTTCCTCAATAAAGAAACCAGCTCTTCAAATGAAATCCCCCGGTCCACCTGGTCTTGGGTTATATTCAAGAATTTCTTGCACCTTCCCGTTAAGTCTGGAAATTTCAATGGGTTGACAAAAGAAGAAAATTGCTCCTGAATCGTCTCATTCATGACGGTGACGAAGCCGACCTCAATGATTTCCGGATAAAAGCCTACTGGATTCGCTTTCCCCTCCGGCATCGTAAATTCAAAATCTATGAATACATATTGCTGTTGTTCGTCCATTTTTATGACCCCCTTCTTAGTCCTGACGTTTATTTATGACCATATATTAGTTTTCTTTTCTCATGAGAATATTATAACAGAAGATTTAGAAAGTTCTTCTTCGAATTGCCCTCACCTTCAACACCCTTACCGGAGGGCAGTCCTAAATTCCCCAAAAGTCTTTATTGTCTTCCTTAATTGGATTATGATGGATGGATGAACCAAAAGTACCATTCCACTCCTTATTTTGTCCAAGAACATACTAAAAATATATTAGTTAGGAAGTTGAACTATGCGCACGTATCTTGGTTATATCACGATTTTCTTGTTAGTTCCTGTTCTGGCCTTATTCATCTTTCTTTCCTATCAAGAATGGTCATTGGCCCAATCTCCCTATCATGTGCTCGATGAGCGCATTCCCATTGATTCGATTGAATTGGCCCAGACAAGTTACATGACGGCCGCAAATGGAAAAGTGATCAGCGAGGTATCCGATGGCGGAAAAAGGACCTACCTAAAACTTGATGATATCCCTCTATTCCTGGAAAATCTGTTCATCGTTTCCGAAGATCAAAAATTCTATGAGCATGGCGGCGTCGACCTGTCGGGGATCAGCAGGGCACTTCTTATCAATTCCCAAAATGATGCGATCGAACAAGGCGGCAGCACCATCACCCAGCAACTGGCCCGGAATGTTTTCCTTACCCATGATCGGACTTATAACCGGAAACTCAGTGAACTCCTCTATGCCTATCAATTGGAGCGCAAGAAATCCAAACAGGAAATCATGGAGCTATATTTGAATGCCATCTATTTCAGTAATGGCGCCTATGGGATCGAAGCCGCTTCCCAGTTTTACTTCAGCAAACCGACTCGGGAGTTGTCCAAGGCTGAGCTGGCCTTCTTGGCCGCGATCCCTAATAATCCGGAACACTATAATCCCCTTCAACATTTTGATGCAACGAAAAAGCGACAAGAGAGGTTGCTGAAACAAATGGTAGCCGAAGGCGATTTGGAACAGATGGAGTATGATAGGCTTATCAAAAGTACGATTAGATTGAACTTGTCCACCTCGGTCGAGCTATATCCCGATTATGTGACGTATGTTCATCAGGAATTGAAAAATCTGGTGGCAACCTCTGAAGGTCTCTCGAAACCTCTGCAAAGTTCTGATGAGTCTGTCCGTCAAAAAGCGGAAGCCGAGCTTGCTAACAAAGTCGAAAAGCTTTTACATTCCGGTGTAACCATTCATACCGCACTCGATACGAAACTGCAAACCCAGTCCAAGACTGCCCTGCAATCGAAAATCGGTGTCAATGATATCGAGGGAGCGATAGTGGTTATACAGCATCATACGCACGAGCTTGTCTCTTTGATTGGGGGAAAAGATTATAAAAAAAATTCTTTCAATCGTTCATACCAAAGCTATAGGCAGCCGGGATCGGCCATCAAGCCCCTGCTTGACTATGCTCCCTACCTTGAGGAAACCGGGGCTGACATCAATCAGCTTGTAAGCGGAGCGAGCTATTGCAGCAATAGCTACTGCCCAAAGAACTATAGCGGTGATAGCTACGGGATGGTCACGTTAAGGACCGCCTTCGCTCAATCCTATAACACACCCGCCATCCGCCTTTTTGAAAAGACGGGTATAAAAAAGAGCTTTTCGTATCTCGACGCCTTCGATTTCAAAAGAATCACCATGAAGGATCACCATATCAGTTCGGCCATAGGCGGCTTCGAATACGGCATGAGTCCCCTCGAATTGACGAATGCCTATACCTCCTTCCAAGATGGCAACTACCAGCCAGCGCGCGCGATCATTAAAGTCACCGACAAACAAGGTAAAACCGTTTATAGCTGGAAGGATAAACCCAAGGAGGTATGGAGCAAAAACACCGTCAGCAAAATGAGGACGCTTCTCCATGAAGTAACCATGACCGGTACGGGCCGCAAAGCCTACTTCCCTGCGGAATATGTCGGCGGCAAAACCGGTACGACCAATGATGTAAAAGACATGTGGTTTGTCGGCCTGACCGCAAACTACACGACAGGCGTCTGGATCGGCAAGGACAAACCAGCCAACCTACAGGCCATTTATTCACGCTCACCGCATACACTGATATGGAAAGACATCAGCCAAACGGCCGAGCAATAAAAATAAGCTAACGAATATCAAGGTTGACTAACGACAAAAAGACTAAGAGCCAAATCCATCCGTACCGGGGGTTTGGCTTTTTAGCTGAAAAAAAGTGAATAGGAAGCCTGAGGAAGAATGCTTAAAGGGTTTTACGCTGAGCGGAATGCAACGGTCTTAGTACTGATTCTCCTGAACGCCGGGCATTCGGGGCTCCATCTTGTTTTAAGAAAAAAGAAGGTGCCTTCATTAGCACCTTCTCAGACTGTAGACAAACTCGATGAAAATCGAGTTTGTCTATTTTTATGGCCTGTACAATTTAGACGTTGATTTCCACTCCAGGCACTCGCTTTCCGCGGGCGGTCGGGGAGCCTCCTCGGCTTTGCCTGCGGGGTCTCCCCTAGACGCGCTTTTCCCGCAGGAGTCTCGTACCTTCCGTTCCAATCAACTTTGTCTTACCTTTTAGATAGAACACTTTTGACTGGAGTCATTTTTGTTTTAAAATTGAAGGATTAAAACTTGAGGTGATGAGGATGCTTTCTAAACATGATTCTATTCAGCGAGATCAACTTGAAATGATTACTTTAGATCAACTGGTGCCACCGAACCATTTGGTTCGTAAAATGGAGGCTGCCATTGACTTCACTTTCATTTATGACTTGGTGAAAGATATGTACTCAGAGGTAGGACGCCCAAGTATTGATCCAGTTATTTTAGTTAAACTGACTTTCATTCAATATACCTTCGGTATTCGTTCCATGCGTAAAACGATTGAAGAAGTTGAAACCAATATGGCTTACCGTTGGTTCTTAGGCTATGGTTTCCATGATAAAGTACCTCATTTCTCTACGTTCGGAAAAAATTATGAGCGACGCTTTAAAGATACAGACCTGTTTGAACAGATTTTCTGTCGCATTTTAATGACAGCTGCTAATAAAAAGTTAATAAGTGTAGAACACGTTTTCGTGGATTCCACCCATGTGAAAGCCAGTGCGAATAAACGGAAATTTGAAAAGAAAATCGTTCGTAAAGAAACACGAGCGTATCAAGGACGTCTTCAAGAAGAAATCAATCAAGATCGTGAAAACCATGGAAAGAAGCCTTTTCCACCAGATAAATTTGATAAGGAAGAAACCAAAGCAATTAAAGAAAGTACTACGGATCCTGAGAGTGGCTACTATGTGAAAGATGAACGAACAAAACAGTTTGCCTATTCATTCCATGCTGCCGCAGATGCCGCTTATAAAACACCAGCGATTACAAGCTACCTATTTAACAAAGAAATCACACCTGCTTTACCCTATACACGTCCTCGTACAAAAGAAGGATTCTTTCGCAAACATGACTATGTTTACGATGAACACTTTGATTGTTACCTTTGCCCTTCGGGAGAAACTTTAAAGTACTCAACAACAAATAAAGAGGGCTATCGCGAGTACAAATCGCCCAAACAAATTTGTGCAACATGCTCATTTTTATCACGGTGTACGGAAAGCAAAGACCATCAAAAAGTAGTGACACGGCATATCTGGCAAGCATATGTGGAAGAAGCAGATCATCTGCGTCATCATCAAGAGGTAAAACCTATATATGCGAAACGCAAAGAAACGATTGAGCGTGTATTCGCAGATGCAAAAGAAAAGCATGGTATGCGTTGGACTACTTTAAGGGGACTTAAAAAGCAGGCGATGCTTACTTTCGCTGCCATGAATGTAAAGAAGATGGCCACTTGGACATGGCAAGGTCCTAAAATGGCTTAACATAGTGGCTCGAAGAGCCCAAATCTCGTAACCTTTGGTCAAAATTTCAAAGGAATTTCAAAAGGGGTTCGGAATTTTTTAATTCCGAACCCCTTTTGTCTACAAACTGAGAAGGTGCCTTCATTGGCACCTTCTTTTTTTATGGTTAGATGGGCAGGCTTGCAATCACGCTGTTGTAAAGCTTCAAGCCGGCAAAGGAGACGATGGAAATCAAGGCCGTCCAAACGAAGATCGGAAAGAAAACCAGTCCGACCAACCTCGCCAAATTCAGGTTCGGGCTCAATTTATTGACGAAATAAATCAAGGCCACGATATTCGTTGCGATGAAGATCACTCCTAGCCCAATGATGTATTGAACACTGAACAAGGAACACGCAGCGCCAATGACATATATGACCGAGCCCCTTCTTACACTGTTCAAGGCTTTCCCTTCCGAATCCTTGGAAAAGAATAACAAAGATAGCTCCATTACAGTGTCAGAGATCAATTTCAAGGCGGCAAAAACCATGAAAAATAGGAGAAGCAATACGATCAGCAGCGCCAGCTTTATGCCCGTTTCAGAAAAAAACTCCAGCATCCCTTGGTAGATGCCCAAATTCCCGAATAACTTGAGCATTTGCATTTCCCCATAAATGGAAAAGGATAGGCTGAATAATAGGATTGATATGATCGGAAAGTAGCTTAGTAAATAGGTGTTTTTCATGTTTTCTCCATCCATGCTTCTTTTATCCTATATTATGCAAGATAAACCACGATTTCACAATGGATACTATACGAATTCCCCGCAAATAAACGTTTGAAATAAATATTTTCAGAGCGGTGGAGGCTCCTTTTCTACCTATATATAAATCTTCATTTTAGTGGACCTTCCGTGTTCCTAAAGCCATGCAAACCCCCAAAAATTGCGTTATACTTTTAATCGTGACATGTAATTAATAAAAAAAAATGGCATCAGCAACGAAGATTTGCTGGCGTCTAGTATTGCGTAAATAAAAGCATAATAAGACGAAAGACTTCGTAAAAAGGGGGGGAAGTTTATGTCATTGCTTCATCTGGCGGTATTATCACCGTTTTTATTAGCTCTTATTGTTCCACTCTTATACAAACTATTTCGACACATACATACAGGATGGTTTGTACTCATATTACCCATTCTCCTTTTCACCTATTTTTCAAGGTTCATCCCCTTGACCAAACAGGGCGATGTCATGACGGAAAGGGCTGCATGGATCCCTTCTCTCGGTATCCATGTTGATTTCTATGTTGATGGACTAGGGCTTCTGTTCGCCTTGCTCATTACCGGAATAGGTTCACTCGTCGTTCTTTACTCCGTTTTCTATTTATCGAAGGAGAAGGAAAGGCTGAATCAGTTTTACGTCTTTCTTTTGCTCTTCATGGGGGCGATGCTCGGTGTGGTCCTTTCGGATAACCTGATTGTCCTTTATACATTTTGGGAATTCACCAGTCTCTCCTCGTTTTTATTGATTGGATATTGGAATGAACGGGAGCGTTCACGTTACGGGGCACAGAAATCCCTGCTGATTACCGTCCTTGGAGGACTAAGCCTGCTTGGGGGGATCATTCTCCTTTCCATCATGGGCAACACCTTCAGCATACGTGAATTGATAGCACAAAGTGGGCAGCTGATGGATCACTCGCTCTTCACTCCGGCACTATTGCTCGTCCTGCTTGGGGCATTCACTAAATCGGCCCAATTTCCCTTCCATATCTGGCTTCCTGATGCGATGGAGGCTCCGACGCCCGTCAGTGCCTATCTTCATTCGGCAACGATGGTCAAGGCCGGGATTTATATAGTGGCCCGATTAAGCCCTGTTTTTGCAGAATCCGGGTTATGGCTCTGGCTCGTTTCGATTACCGGATTGATCACCCTTTTCTGGGGCTCGTGCTCGGCAATCAAGCAGACCGATTTAAAAGGCATCCTCGCCTTTTCCACCATCAGTCAGCTTGGATTGATCATGTCGTTGCTGGGTCTGGGCGCGGCAGCACTCCATTATGATTCAATGGGGGGAAATATTTACTTGGCAGCCACGGTTGCAGCTGTATTCCATTTGATTAATCACGCGACCTTCAAGGGCAGCCTTTTCATGGTTGCAGGCATCATTGACCATGAAACCGGGACCCGTGATATCAAAAAGCTTGGCGGATTGATGCAGGTGATGCCGATCACCTTCACCGTCGCCATCATCGGCGCCTTTTCAATGGCAGGCCTTCCGCCATTCAACGGTTTCTTAAGTAAGGAAATGTTCTTGGCCAGCATGGTGAATGTATTGGAGCTGGATATCTTCAATATGGACACATGGGGAGTTCTGTTCCCTGTTATAGCCTGGATTGCGAGTGTGTTCACTTTTATCTATAGCATGATTGTCGTGCTCAAACCCTTTACAGGCAACCTTCAGGCAAACCTATTGGATAGGAAGCCACATGAGGCACCGATCGGGATGCTGGTTTCTCCCATCATCCTTGCCTTGCTGGTCATCGTTTTCGGCATTTTCCCAAACCTGCTTGCTACTTCGATCATCAAGCCTGCAGTAGCTGGCATACAGCCTAGCTTGGCAACCGAAGATTTCCATGTCCATATTGCTTTCTGGCATGGGTTCACACCTGAAGTATGGATGACGATCGGCATCATCGCATTGGGAATTCTTTTATACAAAACGCTTCCGAAGTGGCAGAGGATCACTCAGGTGGTTCCAGAACGTTTATCCTTGAATTCTTTGTATGATAACGGATTAAAGGGCCTTGAACGTTCGTCCTCCTCCGTGATGAAATTATTAATGACAGGTTCATTGCGGACCTATCTGCTATCCATATTCCTATTTTTCATTCTTTCATTGGGCTTTACGATTTATTGGAAGGATGCCTTTACATTGGATACAGGACATTTTGCCCCGATCGGTTTTTACGAGCTGCTACTAGCGGGCGTCATCGTCGTCGCGGCGATTGCGATTTTGTTTGCCAAGTCACGTTTAACCTCGATCATCATCTTGGGAGCAGTCGGTTATGCGATTTCCCTGTTTTTCGTCTTGCTGCGGGCTCCGGATTTAGCACTGACCCAGCTAGTCATTGAAACGATATCCGTATCGCTGTTCTTGCTTTGCTTCTTCCACCTGCCATTGATGGCCAGCAGAAAGGAAGAACGGATGACATTCAGGTTGAATAACGCCTTGATATCCATTGGTGTAGGCGTCATCGTGACGTTGATCGCCTTATCGGCACACAGCAATAAACTATTTGATTCCATCTCAAGCTATTACCTTGAAAACGCGTATAAAGAGGCCGGCGGGAAAAACGTCGTAAATGTCATTCTCGTCGACTTCCGCGGACTTGATACGATGTTTGAAATCACGGTCCTTTCCATCGCCGCGCTCGGGATCTTCGCGATGATCAAATTGCGTCTGACAAGGGGGAAAGCTAAATCATGAAGCAAAACGACCTGATTCTTCAAACGGTTACGAAGGTCGCCGCCTTCGTCATCCTCCTTTTTGCGGTGGCCATCTTCCTGGGCGGTCATTATTCGCCAGGCGGCGGGTTTGTCGGAGGCTTGATGACTTCGGCTGCCATTGTGCTGCTGCTGCTCGCCTTCGATTTAAAGACCGTCACCGCGATCCTGCCGATCGATTATAAGTTGATGATCGGTGCAGGCTTGCTCATTTCAAGCCTGACGGTTGCAGGCGGGCTGTTGTTCGGCGTACCGCTCATGACCCATGCCTACCGTTATGTCGATTTGCCCCTCCTTGGGCATATCTCACTTCATACCGCCGTGCTTTTTGATCTCGGTGTTTATCTTGTGGTTGTTGGTGTCACGATGACCATTATTCAAACGATAGGGGAGAGTGAATAATGGAACTATTAATGGCCATTGTCATTGGAATTTTATTCATGTGCGCGACGTACTTAATGCTTTCAAAAAGCATGATCAGAATCATAATCGGTACCGGGCTGCTCAGTCACGGCGCCCATCTGTTGATTTTGACGATGGGCGGTCTAAAAGCCGGCTCCGTCCCGTTACTGAGTGAAGAAGCTGCTGTCTATGCCGATCCGCTTCCGCAAGCACTCATCTTAACGGCAATCGTCATCAGTTTCGGTGTGACGTCCTTCCTGCTGGTACTGGCTTACCGTTCCTATCAGGAGCTCGGAACGGATGATATGGAAGAAATGAGAGGTACAAAAACGAATGAGTAACTTAACCTTCCTGCCTGTTTTATGGCCGCTTTTCACAGGCATCTTTCTCATTTTCATTGCAAAAAAAATCAAGCTCCAACGATGGGTTTCACTTTTTTCGTCACTTATTGGCATCGTAATATCCAGCTTTCTTGTATTCTCGGTACATTCCCAGGGTATCTTGACCTTGGGTGTCGGCAGCTGGGAGGCGCCTTTCGGGATCGTGATTGTCGCAGACATGCTTGCCTCACTGCTTGTCCTGACTACGAATATCATCGGGCTGGCCATCTTGCTTTATTCGTTCCACTCGATAGGGGAGGAACGTGAAGCACACTATTATTATCCCGTTTTTCAATTTTTATTGATTGGCGTGAATGGGGCCTTCCTTACGGGGGACCTTTTCAATCTATTTGTCTTCTTCGAAGTGATGCTGATGGCTTCTTATGTGCTGCTGGTACTCGGCGGGACGAAAATCCAGCTGAGGGAATCGTTGAAGTATATCATTGTCAACGTGCTCTCCTCGTCCTTTTTCGTCATCATGGTCGCGTATCTCTACTCTGTACTGGGCACATTGAATATGGCGCAGATCAGCCAAAGGATAGCAGAGGTCAATCAGCCTGCGATCCTCTCGGTGATAGCCATCGGTTTCTTGATCGTTTTCGGCTTGAAAGGCGCCATTTTCCCGCTCTTCCAGTGGCTGCCTGGGTCTTATCATGCTCCGCCGATTCCCGTGATGGCACTATTCGGAGCCTTGCTCACCAAGGTCGGGATATACTCGATTTTCCGCACCTATACGCTGATGTTTTATCATGATCAAGGCTTCACCCATACCTTCCTGGCGTGGCTTTCCATCTTGACCATCCTCATCGGCGTCATCGGGGCGCTCGCCTATTGGGATGTAAAGAAAATCATCATTTACAACATCATCATCGCTGTCGGTGTCATCGTTTTCGGCATCTCCGTGATGAACGAACAGGCATTATCAGGCTCGATTTTATATATCATCCATGACATGCTGATCAAGGCTTCACTCTTCCTGCTGATCGGCATCATGATCAAACTCACCGGCTCGGCTGATTTAAGGAAAATGGGGGGCTTGATCAAGCAGTATCCCACCCTTGCCTGGACCTTTTTCATAGCTGCCATATCCTTGGCTGGGATCCCGCCATTCAGCGGCTTTGCCGGCAAGCTTCTTATTCTCCTGGGAGCTGGAAAATCAGGCGACTACCTTGGAATGGCCATTGTCCTGCTATCAAGCTTGATGGTCCTGTATTCCGTGATGAAAATCTTCATCTACGGCTTCTGGGGAACACCGAGGGCTGATTATCGCCCGGCAGCCGTTCCGGTTAATAAGATGCTTATTCCGGCCGTAATCCTCGTTGCCATTTCCGTCTTATACGGAGTTGGAACGGAAGCGATATACCCTTTCATTTCTCAAGCAGTCGAAACATTATTGAATCCGGATATTTATATCAAAGCGGTTTTAAAGGAGTAGTGCCTGATGTCATTCCAAATTTTACTGAATCTGGTCCTTGCGGTTACTTGGATGTTTTTAAAAAATGAGTTTGATGGGAGCACCTTTATCATCGGATATGCATTGGGGCTTTGCATCATGTTCGTCTTCCGCCATTTTTTCAAGGACCGCTTCTACCTGAACCGGGTGAACGCCGTCATCCGCTTGCTGCTCATATTCGCAAAGGAACTCGTCTCTTCCAACATTAGCGTCCTCAAGGTCGTTTTAAAGCCGAAGCTGGATATGCGGCCTGGCATATTCGCCTTCGAAACCGTGCTGACGAAGGATTGGGAAATAACGATCCTCGCGAATTTAATTACCCTGACACCAGGGACGCTAGTCGTCGAAGTTTCGGAGGATAATCGGATTCTTTATATCCATGCGATGGATATTGCCGACAAGGCTGAGGCTGTGGACAGTATTAAACATACATTCGAAAAGGCGATCATGGAGGTGAGCAAATCATGTTCGATTTAGTGCTGAAAATAGCCTTGCTCGGTGCATCCCTTTCCATGGCTGGGTTCCTCTACCGTTTAATCATAGGGCCATCCGTACCGGATCGGGTCATCGCACTCGATGCAATGGGAATCAATCTGATCGCAATCGTGGCGCTTGCCTCCATTGTCATGGACACTAGCGCCTATCTGGAAGCCATTCTGCTGCTCGGAGTCCTCTCCTTCATCGGAACGGTCGCTTTTGCCAAATTCCTCGAGAAAGGAGAGATCATTGAAGATGACCGTAATCGTTGAAATCCTTTCCGGCCTATTCCTTTTAATGGGTGTCTTCCTCTTTCTAGTATCCGCTTTCGGCATCATCCGCTTGCCTGATGTCTATACAAGGAATCACGCTGCTTCAAAAAGCTCGACGCTTGGAATCATGTTCATCCTGATTGGCACGTTGTTATACTTTTATCATCAACATGGCCATGTCGATTTCCGGATCGTGCTCGCCATCATCTTTATCTTCATGACCAGTCCCGTCGCTGGACATTTGATCAACCGCTCCGCTTACCATACAGGTGTTAAAATGTGGGATCAAAGTGTCCAGGACGATTTGAAGAAGAACCGGTGATTTCCTTATCAAGTGAAGAAAGGCTGCCCTGGGTACAGGAGCAGCCTTTCTGATTTTTATAATTGAAACGCAAGCTTAATCCATTAAAAACACTTGATCGCCCAATCTGATTTCACCTGTCCGCAAGACGGAAGCATAGACGCCAAAATGATTGTTCCTTTCCTTGACGACGGTTTTTAACAGGGAAGGATCTTTATGGGAATCTCCAGGGTCGACCGTTATGATCATGCAGCGTTCGCAATGCCTTTTGATTTCCAGTTCGACGTCATTGCCAATGATAATCCGCTTTCCGAACCAACTTTCTTCCAGAAAGGGCGTTTTGTTCACTAAAGACAGCACTACATTATGCCTGAATCTTCTGCCATCCACTTCATTTCCCCAAAGCTTCGTCAATTCAGCTATGGAAGCATCACTCACAAGCAATATATTTTCTTCCTCGATGGCCCCGAACGGAATATGCGAAGGAGGATACACAACGGCTTCTGCCTCCCGCATCAGCAACAGGTCCATTTCCTCCAGGAAGGCTTTCTCCCCCCATGTCAGTATGTTTCCGTCCGGTGCCTTCACTTTCAATTCAGGATAAGCCTTCAACGTTTCCTCACCTGAAAAGAAAGCTTGATAGCGAACCATTTCAGGAACCTGGGTTATCGTGATGAATTTCCCCTGCTTGTCCTTAAAGGCATGACTGCGATCTCCATATAACCCATAATCCATCACCTTCGTTGCCTGTACCTGTTCACCAGCGAATGATTTAACCGGATGCCGGGTGATTTCTTGTATAGAGCCAACAAGCATAAAAAAACTCCTTTGCAACCATTTGTATACCATTCAATCAGCCGCCCGGGGATCAGCCCGGAGCGTTCACCATGCTAAGCTGTTTTTTCTCCGTCACTTTGGTAAGTCAATGATGGCTAACGTACAGCGGGAAATGCAGATCAGATGATCCTCTTCGTCCCGGATCTTCACGTCCCATACCATCGTAGTCCTCCCGCGATGGATGATATTCCCTTCCGCGGTAACAAACCCAGAGCGAACTCCCCTTACATGATTGGCATTGATTTCAAGTCCGACCACAGCCTGTTTCGTCTGATCCACAAGCTGCATTCCCCCGGCACTTGCAACGGATTCGGCAAGTGCAACAGATGCTCCCCCGTGCAATAAACCATAAGGCTGCCTCGTTCGTTCATCCACCGGCATCGTGGCTATGATTTTCCCATCCCCGTATTCTTTCATTTCGATTCCAAGCGTGCCTATCAACGAGTTATCCATATTGATTTCCATTCCAATCCCCCCACCTTTTTATTTCCTTCAGGTAAATCATAACATTTAGAGACAAAAAAATGAATCACGGTTCATAATACGGCATCTAAAAAGGATGACCCGAATCGATCAAGTCATCCTCATCCGTTCATTTGGAGATCAGTTCCTTTAATTCGGACCAGCTTGCAAGTCTCGGTATATCCAATTCCCTGTTATAGGAATTGTCGATCGCATACACCTTCGTTGGAATATCCAATAAGGTTTCGAGGACAGCCGGTTTATCATCGAAATAATAATCAAGCTCAAGCTGATTGATCGTATCGATTTTTTCATGATCCTTCATGCCGCAGAAAAAATGGTCATCCTTAACCGGAAAGCCGTTTTCGATCATCCATTTTTTCGTCCGTTCACCATGCTCCGGCTTTCTGGCAGTGATGTAATAAATCTCATGCCCTGCCAATTCAAGCTCCTGGAGCGTTTCCACTGCGCCCTCGAAAGCGGGACACGATGAATAATACACTTCCTCGACAAGACTATTCCACATCTTGCCGCCCGCCTCTTTATCAAGCCCGAATGCTTCATGGATTTCTATCGTCTTTAACGCTTTGAATACCGCCAGTTCCACGTTTTTATTCAGCTTTTCATTATAAAGATGGAACGCGAATTCCCTCAAATTAATCAGGGTATCATCAATATCGAACCCAAATTTCATATCATTCACTCCTATTCAAACATAAGCGGCAAACTGTGATGCGAAGGATATCTCCTTGTCCACTTGAATGGCTTGCAATCTTTCAATTTCGGACTTTCTTTCCGGCTCGGCGGCTTTTAGCCCAAGGAATTCAGCATCCTCATCCAAGATGCATTCCCGGATAAGATCGGCCAATAAATCGGCATCTTTCATGGCGCAATTCAACCCGAAAGCGCCTGTAGGCGTCATCGTATGGGCCGCGTCGCCCATTAAAGCAACTCCATCCTTCGTCCACGTTTCGCAATAGCTGCTGTGAACGTCCAATAATATGAAGTCCTGCCAGGAGCGGATATTTTCCCGCGCACTTTCGATCAATTCAGGAAAGGCCAGCAACAATTTTTCGATGAAGGGCTCAAAAGGCTGTTTTCGCAGCTGGGGAAAGGAGTCGTGCTCTATATTCCAGCCAATTTGGATCGACCCCCCCGTTTGAGTGAAGAGGGCGACTTGGGAGTCATTGACCAGAGCCATCTTGATTGAGGGCTGCCATCCCTTAGGGGCCGGGATTTTTGCCCACAACAGATCGTAGCCATGATTTTTAATCACGGCTTTTATCCCCGCTTTTTTCCGGACCGTGGAAAACCTGCCGTCCGCCCCGATGATCAATGGACTTTCGACGATCATGTCCTTTCCCTCTTTTCGGACCTTGACACCCGTAAACCGGCCCCGGTCATTCTGAATCAAGTCCGTAACCCGGCTATTGAGCATCAATTGAAAGGTATCCAGCTTTTTCGCTTCTTCCAATATCGCTGTAAGCAAATGATTTTGAGGTACATGTATCCCAACATGATCTACCGGCCATTCAGGAAAAATCCGTTTAAATAAGCGGCCACCTTGCCAATATTCGATTCGGTCCATCCTTAGCAAGCCGAGCCTTTCCACAGTCTCGAATAAACCATGCTTTTTAAGGATGTCCTCTCCTTCCTCGTTCAGGAACTCCCCCCTGAACTCCCTTGACACGTCAGAATGCCTTTCAAGCAGGACGACCGATATGCCCCGCTTGGCCAAAAGATAGGCTAACAGTGCTCCTCCAGGACCAGACCCCACTATGCATACATCAGTTTTAACCACCATCATTCTTCACCTGTTGTCCATTATAATTTCGGATAAGCGGTGATGCGGATGTCTTCTCCAAACATGTCCACACTAGAGAAGGCTACATCCAGCGCTTCATCCATCGTATCTATATTCACTCCCGTAAACGGCGTCAGCGAGTTTCTCCCACCCAATAGTTTAGGAGCAACGTAAATCAAGAATTTATCGATGAGCCCTGCCCTTAGGAAAGAGGCATTGACTTCACTTCCGCCCTCTAGCAAAACATCCGTAATGCCCTTTTTATACAATTCTTCCATCAGCGCGCCCAAATCAAGACCGCCCTCATTTTTTTTGACAAAAATGAATTCGATCCCTTTTTCGCTCAGAAAGGCGATTTTTTCCTTAGGTGCATGTTCCTGCGTTACGATTATCGTTTTGGCTTCCGAGGCGTCAACAACATTAGCATCCAAAGGAACACGAAGTTCACTGTCCAAAATGATCCGGATCGGATTTTTGCCTCCGCCTTCGGGAAGTCTGGTCGTCAATGATGGATCATCGGCCAGTACAGTCCCGATTCCGACGAGGATGGCATCCACCTCATTACGCAGCACATGTACGGAATGACGGGATTCTTCTCCAGTTATCCATTTCGAATGCCCTGTATGTGTCGCAAGTTTTCCATCGAGCGTCATCGCAAGCTTCGAGATGATGAATGGACGATTCTTCGTCATATTGTGGATAAATCGTTCATTCAGTCTTTGCGCTTCTTTTTCCAAAACGCCAACTTCCACTTCAATGCCTGCATCCTTCAGGATCGCTATCCCTCTTCCTGCAACTTCCGGGTTTGGATCTTGCGTAGCCACGACAACCCGATGGACGCCCGATTCCTTGACTAAATTTGCACAAGGAGGAGTCTTTCCATAATGGGAGCACGGCTCTAGCGTTACGTATAGGGTTGCACCTTCTGCATACTCACCAGCCATTTTGAACGCATGGACTTCTGCATGCGGCTCACCCGCCTTCCGATGGATTCCTGTACCGGCAATCACGCCGTCCTTGACGATGACTGCCCCGACCACTGGATTCGGATTCGTCTTTCCTTTGGCACTGGCTGCTAGATCTAGTGCCAGCTTCATGTAATATTGATCATCATTCATACGTTAAGCTCTCCTTATACGATAAAAGTTGGCTTCTGCAGGGGAATATGTCCAGACTTCTTAACCTTTGTGTCCAAATAGAAGCTATTATCTTCCGTTAGCCCGCCCCAAAGCGGTATATGATCCTTTGCCGCGAGACCATGCTTCATCAGGGCATCCAGTTTCTTCGGGTTATTCGTAATTAATGTCACCGGATTCTCGCGCAATTCCCGTAATACGCGTATTGCCCCTTCGTAGGAACGAGTATCGTCTTCAAACCCTAATGCCTGGTTCGCCTCGACCGTGTCATAGCCTTCCTGCTGCAGTAAATAAGCAAGGGACTTGGAGAATAGGCCGATTCCTCTTCCTTCATGGTCAGCAAGGTAAAAAATCGCGCCGCAGCCATGCTCGGCAATCATCTTCATCGATTGGTGGAGCTGATAGCCGCAATCACATCGTTTACTGCCAAAAATATCACCTGTATGGCAGATGCTATGCATCCGGACGAGTGCATTTTCGGACTCTTTAAAATCACCATATACCAATACGGAGGACTGTTGTCCAAAAGCCAGGTTTGCATCCGAAAGCGATTCAAGCACCGCTTCCTTGTCATGATTCGCACCATCCAGCTCAAGCCATGTATACCATTGGAAAACGGCGGAGAAATCGCCTTGTTCCACAGGGAGCTTAACGGGCCCCACTAAGCATATATCCGCTTTTCCAGGGGTTTTCAGGATCGTCATTTTATCTATTAGAATGCTTTTTGTTTGCTCGTTTATTTTCATGATAACATCACCTATTTTTTAATTTATAGTGTGCATACTCCTTACTTTAGGTAAGTAAGTATATTACTATCCACTATACCTGTCAATGAAGCGGTTTACAAATAATAGTGTGTCTTTCGCTATAATTCCCTGGATTGGGTTTCAGGAAAGGGCTGTCGTCGAGCCGCTATCATATCGCAAGGCGTTCTTACATAGTTTAACGTATAAAGAAAACAGGTCTAAAGAAAGCCTGAAGGAAAGGAAGGAATCTTAATGGAAAATCACCCTTATTTCCCCTTCGGCCTGCATCCCCCTCATATGTATGACGGGCTGGCTGGAAGCATCCGTCCCTACTCGGCTACCAATCCCGATTTGTTGGTTAAATCGGCAAAGGCCTCGCAGTCCTTATTGATCGATGTGCAAAAAGTCATGAACACTTTAGCGACATCCAAGCCTTTCGCAAACGGATTGATGACCGCTGCCCAATCATCGGAAAAAAGCCTCGTGACGGAAATGATCCGGAAGATCGGCATTAAAAACGAACCTGATATCATGTATAACCCAGATGGGATCCGTTTTGATTTCCATCCGAAAGCCGGGGAGGTTAATTGCCATATCATCATCAGTCTAAAATGGAGGGATATATGACAAAAAACCGAAGCCTATGCTTGGCTTCGGTTTTTTTTGTTCATTTCGCTTCAAAGGTTTCAACCAATAAGGCAAGCGTCCGAGCCATGACACCCGTCGCTCCTGCGGTGCATAATGCCGAGCTGCTGGAGGTTGTCGATGTCCCGGCAATATCCAGGTGGACCCACGGGGTCGCTTCAGCAAATTCACCGATGAAAGCCCCGCCCATGATGGCATGCCCGGCCCCGCCAGGTGAATTGTTCAAATCTGCTATCTTACTATTGCGTACGCGCTCCTTGTCCTTTTCGGTAATGGGCAGCCGCCACATAGGCTCGCCGGCCTCCTCGGAAGCTTTTTGGACTTGCTCGTAGAATTCAACGTCATTGGTCATGGCACCAGTCATATCCATGCCCAGCGCCGTTATGACACCGCCCGTTAACGTTGCTACGTCAATCAGGTATTCTGCACCATGATGTTTAGCGTAGGTCATGGCATCTGCCAAGACGAGCCGTCCTTCAGCATCGGTATTCAATACCTCGATCGTTTTTCCGCTCATGGCAGTGATCACATCATCCGGCTTGAAGGCTTCGCCGCTGATCATATTATCAGTGGAAGGAATGACGGCAACTACATTTTGGTCCGGCCCCAATTCACCGATAATTTCCATTGCCCCCAATACGGCTGCAGCCCCCCCCATATCCGTCTTCATTCCGACGATGCCTGCCTTCGTTTTCAAGGAATATCCGCCAGTATCGAATGTGATGCCTTTACCTACCAAACCGATAACATCTTTCCATTCCTCTTTTCCTTGATACTTCAACACGATCATTTTCGGTGGTTCGACCGAGCCCTGATTGACGGCAAGGAGGGCACCCATTCCCAACTTGAGCATATCTTCCTTCTCAAGAATCTCCACTTCAAAGCCATAACGTTCACCCAAAGCGGCTGAATAGTCAGCCAAATCCGTGGAAGTCAGCAAATTCCCAGGTGTATTGACCAATGTCCTCGCCGAATTGGTGGCCCTGCCGAAAATTCTGCCTACATGAAGCGCCGCCCCTATCTCACCACTATCGGCATCACTATAAACCGTAATTGCTTCGATGCTTTTTTCGACCTGGTTCGATTTTTGCTTGTAGCCTTCAAACTTATAGGAAGCAAGTTCGAACGCCTCGGAGCAAGCATGCGCAGCGTCCAGGGCATCCAGGTTTTCAGTCGTGAATGTATCCAAGGCGATCGACAGCGTCGTCAGCTTGGATTCCGCAATCGTTTTACGCGCTTTCCCCAATGCTTCGCGGAGCGTTTCGAAAGTAAGCTCTCTTTCCTTCCCCAGGCCTACAAATACCAATCGCTTTACACCTAACTTGCCTAATGTATGTATTTTAACCACTGATTTTTTCTTGGAAGAGATTTCTCCAGCTTTCACTAACTCTGTTAGCTGCCCGCCCAATTGCTCATCGGCTTCCTCCCCTATGCCAGTGAACTTGATCGGTCTGTCAAACACACCCAGGACCAAGCATTCGTCGATCAAATCTATATTCAAGGAATCTTTAACTGTGAACATATGCCATCTCCTCCATTCGATTACCTTCATTATAACGAAATCTTCCAAAGTTTTCGATAAAGGCATTTGAAATTAATATTATCAAGGATATTGTTTAGAAAAGGTGACTTTAGAGTAATAGTATAAGAAAGATCATATTTTATCCTTATCCAGCAGGGAATCGACAGGATTTGATGGAACTAATTATAAATGCCGGATAAGTTTGCTCATGCAAAAGCAGGATTTCTTACTTATCCTTATATGGTTTCAACGTTACTCATAATCGGAAAGAAGGCTGATACTTTTGGATTTTTTTCTCAACTTCCCTTTGATTGCAGCATTGATTGCCATTTTCTTTGCTCAATTCATCAAAGTGCCCATCCATTTCATCGCTTTTCGTAAAGTGAACTGGGCACTTCTTAACTCGACGGGCGGGATGCCCAGCTCCCACTCGGCAGCCGTGTCAGCTCTCACCGTTGCCGTAGGGATTGAAACTGGCATGGATTCACCTGTATTCGCGGTTGCCGCAATCTTTGCCGTCATCACGATGTTCGATGCCACAGGCGTAAGGAGGCAGGCAGGGGAACAGGCTGCCGTCTTGAACCGCCTCGTTACCGATTTCAATACATTTGTCGAGCAAGCGAAAAATTGGCAAAAAAAAGAGGAGAAGCAAAAACAACAACAATTAAAGGAACTGTTGGGCCATAAGCCGATCGAGGTGTTTTTCGGAGCCTTGACCGGTGTATTCATTGCACTTGTGCTTCACTTTTTCATTTTTCAAGGGTAGGTGATACAGTTGAAAATAATCTCGCTATGCCCCAGCAATACGGAACTATGCACCTATCTAGGAATCGAGGATCAGCTGATCGCCATCGACGACTACTCGGATTGGCCTGAATCCATTCAGCACCTTCCTAAAGTCGGGCCAGATTTATCGATCGATATCGATCAAGTGGAAGCATTGAAACCTGATTTGATATTGGCTTCATTAAGTGTACCCGGCATGGAAAAAAATATTGAAGCATTAAAAAAGCGGAACCTTCCCCATATCATCTTCAATCCGCAATCGCTTGAAGATATCGCCCAGGATTTGATTACCTTGGGGGAGGCGACAAATCTTAAGAACGAAGCAGAGAAGCAGGCTGCCAAATTCAGGGACACGATCCTCCGCTATCAGGACGTCGCCGATACAATCGAAACGAAGCCTTCCCTTTATTGGGAGTGGTGGCCAAACCCCTTATTCAGCCCAGGCGGGGTCAATTGGTTATCCGAAATCAGCCGACTGGCCGGAGGATATAATCTTTTTGAAGAAGTGAACATGGCCAGCATCCAAGTCACTTCCGAAGAGGTCATCGAAAAGGATCCCGACCACATTTGCTTAGCATGGGTCGGGGTTCCTTTACGCAAAGTGAACCCGGGGCTTGTCAAGAAGCGAAATGGTTGGAGCGATATGAAAGCAGTTCGCCATCATACTATCCACATCATGGAAGAACCATTATTTTGCCGTCCATCCCCTCGTTTATTGGATGGATTGTCAAAATTGGCGAGGACCCTGCATCCAAACGCCTACAATCACATAAAGCATTGACATGAAAAGGCTGCCCCTAGGGGCAGCCTTACGCTTTGGGCAAATTGGTTGAAAATGGAATTCACTCATTTGAATGATTAAAAGGCAAAGGATGATACATGCTCGTTCAACGCCCGTTCGTTCATTTTATGCTTGAATACCTGCCTGATCTTGGTCTCATTCAACCTACTTAACTGTTCCTCGGACAACGCGCCGCTCCCTTTTTGCACAACATATACCTCAAGGGTTTTCTTACCCCAATTATCATACACATCCTGCACCGTTTCATAATAGAGGTCAAGGTGATTCCCTTTGATTGCGCCCCCCTTGTCGGCTACCACTCCATAACCATAGCCTGGAATCCATAGGATGGTTCCGAGCGGGAAGACGGCTAGATCGGCGGCAATCGTGGAAAACACATCCCGCTTCACCTTCACTCCTGAATAGGTAATGCCGTAGGAAGGGCTTTCCGGATATTTTCCGGTTGATTCATATCCGGCTGTGTACCCTGTAGCGAGCACTTCATGCTTAGGATATTTCAAAAGCTCGATGCCTTCCTCTATCGTCGCCGGACCATTGCTCCTGGAAGCGGATGCAACTAGTGTTGCCACCTGATCCCCCCTATGGATGGTTTTGTATTCGAGCCCAAGCAATCGATGTTGTCTCATCGTCTCTTCGAATGGGTCAACCTCAGTTGTAGCCCCAAAAACATGATTTAAGGTCGAGTCGATGGCCAAGATAAACAATATGATAATAGCAACCCTCAAAAATAATGCCTTACAGACCTTCATATGTATTCATTCCACTCCTCTCACAAGGATATTTGTTCCCTTTCCAGAGAGAAAGTATTCATAAACAGGCAAAACAACCTTTTTCCCAAACAAAAAAGGACCGTCCATGAAGACGATCCACCTTGATCAAAACATCTGATATCCTTTTTTTCTTAACGTTTTAATAACCACACCAGCTAAAACGGCACCAAGCAGCCCGCTTGATAAAATAATGATATCTGCCGAATGCAAGGATGTAAGGTTCGACCCAAGGCTTGAAAAGGACATTCCCGGATTTCGGAAATATTCGATCAGCTTCGTTTCATTGACAATGACAATGAAGACGATGGGAAATAAAATGACCATGATCCATGATGAACGAAAAAGCATATTGAGCAAAAAGCCAATCCCAAAAAATAATATGAAAAATAAGAGTATTGAGATAATTAAAACGGGCAATGGCATATAATTCTTGACCCCCTTAAAAGCGACACCTTTAGTTTACTGAAAAAATAATTGCCGCGTCAACGACTTAATGCCAAATAATGTCGAAGAAAATATATTTACCCAATTCACATGAATAATTTATACGATGTATAACCGAATTGATCCCCTGGGTTCAATCCATCAAGCATCGTCTGCATTCTTTCCTTTTTAAAAGCTAACAGCTGCTCCAATAATAGAGATTGCTTCCCCTCTTTCATCAAGGAATCAGGATCATAAAACTTAGCTTCATATAATTCATCCAATTGGGCGGTGACCTCCAAGCTGAGCGGTTTAAGTAAAAACACCAACATATTATCACTGATCTCCCCTTTGATGACTCCGCTTCTGACACCTACCATGCCTTCGATTTCCGCATGGATGCCCGTTTCCTCGAACACTTCCCTTATAACAGCCTCATCAACGGTTTCATCATGTTTGACAAAACCTGCAGGCAGCGACCATTGCCCTTTCAACCCGCCATACCTTTTGTTCACCACGAGCCATTCTCCCTTATCGGAAATCACAAGGCCTGACACTGCCAGCCATACATTTTTGCACCGTTCCACCAAGCTCCACTTCCCCTATAATCATTTTAACCAATCACTCGATGCTGATGGCCGAACACTTTCCCGCTTATGATCTTCGACTCAAGCTTCATGCCCCGATCAGCGATGGATGCCATTAAAAAGCCATTCAGAGAATCTCCCCAAATGGCTCAGTTAATATGTCCCTAAAAAATCAAAGGATGTTGAACTTGCCTTTTTTTGCGACCAGGGAAGGCCCGCCGATCAGTAGCAATGCTCGGTTATCGACCATCTTCTTCAAGAAGGATGCGGTCTTTCCCGTCACCTTCTTACCGAATACGACGCCAATTGCATTGTCATCACCTAATGAACATACCGTTCCTTTGTTTTCGAAGGCGAACGTTTCAAGGGCACTTTCATTACGGACCAGCTTAGTCAGGTTCTTCGCAATGACCTCTCCCTGCTGCATGGCGATTTGGGCGGTAGGAGGGTAGGGACGGTTGATTTCTTCATTGATGATCAGGGCGCAATCACCCACGATGAAGATATCGTCATGCCCTGGTGCCCGCATGTCAAGGTTCACTTTAATCCGGCCGCGCATAGCCTCGAAGCCGGAAGCCTCGATCACGGAGTTCCCTCGTACACCAGCAGCCCAGACCACGGTGCCCGCTTTGATTTCTTCCACTTCATCTTCGCCTTTTGAAACGATGATGCCTTCAGGCGTCGCCCCCTTGATGGGAGTCCCGATCTTGAATTCAACACCTTTTTTCTCAAGATACGAAACGGCATAGTCCACCAATTCCGGATCGAAACCAGGAAGGACGGCTGGTGCGGCCTCCACACAGTACATGCGGACCTTCTGGAAATCAATGTCGTATTCCTTGCAGAGATCCGGCACCCGGTTCGCCAGTTCCCCAAGGAATTCGATCCCGGTAAATCCGGCTCCCCCGACAACGATGGTCAAGCGGTCCTCATTCTTCTCTGCCTCAGAGCTGTAGGTAGCGAATTGCAACGAAATATGATCACGGATTTCGCGTGCAGTGTTCACGTTGGAGATGGAGAAAGCATATTCCTTCAATCCTTGGATTCCGAATGTTTCCGATTCAGGTCCAAGCCCGATCACAAGGTAATCATAAGCGAGTTCGCCATTTTCAAGAACGACTTTTTTATCGTCCGTCTTCACTTCCAAAACGGAATCCTGGATGAATTTAACTTTGCTGCCGTTAATGACACTTTTAATCGGGTAGCGGACACGATCATGATGAAGAGTCCCGGCAGATGCTTCATGCAGCCATGTAGTTTCATAGTGGTAATCATTTTTGTTGACTAATACGATTTCTGCTTCATTTTGCCCCAGTGCCTTCTGCAAGCGCGTAACGGTCATCAACCCACCATAACCTGCACCTAAAACAACGATAGTTGGCTTTTTCAAAAGATTTCGTCCACCTTTACGATATTTTCTTGTGGTGCTTTCCATAACTAACATCTATTTTCTATATTATTAATCTCCATTATAAAAAGCACGCTTATACATATGTGACGCATTTCACGTAACCCTTCAAACTTGTAATAAATGAATCATAAGTAAATATTAGTCTTTTTCAATAATTTTTTCAAGTGAAAAACCGGATTCTTCAAGACCATATTCCCCTTGAAGCGAGCCCATTTTAATAGGCTTAGCCGCGAGTATTTCCAGACGCTAACAACGAGAACGAGGCTGCTGTTGCCATACGCCGAAATAATAGTCGAAACTTTCTAACTTTTTTCTCGTTTTTTCAAAGTTCATCTATGGTAAAATAAGAGAATATATTTCAGCAAACCTAGTATATCGGAGGGATAACGTTGGAAGTTAACGAAAAGGTTTATGATATCACCATCATTGGCGGAGGTCCGGTTGGATTATTCACCGCATTTTACGGCGGCATGAGGCAGGCATCGGTAAAAATCATCGAAAGCCTCCCACAATTAGGCGGGCAATTATCTGCCCTTTATCCTGAAAAGTACATTTATGATATCGCTGGTTTCCCTAAAGTGCGCGCACAGGAGCTAGTGAATAACCTGAAAGAACAAATGGCAAAGTTCGAACAGACCGTTGTCCTCGAGCAAGCCGTGCAAGACGTGGAAAAACAAGCCGACGGGGTCTTCAAGTTAACGACCGATAAAGAAATCCATTATTCCAAAACCATCATCATCACAGCTGGCAATGGTGCATTCCAACCCCGCCGCATCGAAATTGATGAGGCAAAAGAATATGAAAGCAGCAACCTTCATTATTTCATCGACGATCTCAATCATTTCGCAGGCAAAAAGGTCGCCGTTTTCGGAGGCGGGGATTCCGCAGTGGATTGGGCCCTCATGCTGGAGCCCATCGCCGAAAAGGTGAGCATCATCCATAGAAGAGATAAATTCCGTGCCCACGAACATAGTGTGGAAACCCTTAAAAATTCCAAGGTCGAAGTACTCACCCCTTACATACCGGCAGATTTGATTGGAACGGAAGGACGGATCCATACAGTCGCCATCAAGGACCCAAAGGGTGAAGATACAGAAACGCTGGATGTAGATGCAGTCATCGTCAATTACGGATTCGTATCCTCCCTCGGCCCCATCAAAAACTGGGGGCTCGAAATCCAGAGGAACAGCATCTTGGTCAATACCAAAATGGAAACGAATATTCCCGGAATATACGCTGCCGGCGATATCGCAACCTATGACGGCAAAGTTAAATTGATCGCGAGCGGCTTCGGCGAGGCGCCCACTGCCGTCAATCACGCCAAACAATATATCGACCCAAAAGCAAAGGTCCAGCCCATGCACAGCTCCTCGATGTTTTGATAAGCGCAATACAGCAAAAAAAGGTTCCGGATTGGTCTCCCTTCCGGAACCTTTTTTATTGGCTGGAGAAAATCGCTTCGGAAGTATTCGTCCAAAGTGAAATGAGTCCGAACTCCATTTTCTCCAAGAACACTATCTTTGGTTTGAAACGCAAAGTGGAATGCAACGGAAGGCAGCGACACTCCTGCGGGATATACGCGTCTACTTGGAGACCCCACCCCGCAGGCTAAAAGCCGAGGAGGCTCAAGGACCGCCCGCGGAAAGGGAGCGCCTGCAGTGAAATGCAACGTCCAAAGTACTCCACCACAAAACGGCGGGCAATCAAAATACAAACTTTGGTTTCACACCAAGTGGAATGCAACGGAAGGCGGCGACACTCCTGCGGGAAATGCGCGTCTACGTGAGACACCGCAGGCTGAAAGCCGAGGAGGCTCAAGGACCGCCCGCGGAAAGGGAGTGCCTGCAGTGAAATGCAACGTCCGAAATACTCCACCACAACACGGCGGGCAATCAAAATACAAACTTTGGTTTCACACCAAGTGGAATGCAACGGAAGGCGGCGACACTCCTGCGGGAAATGCGCGTCTACGTGAGACACCGCAGGCTGAAAGCCGAGGAGGCTCAAGGACCGCCCGCGGAAAGGGAGTGCCTGCAGTGAAATGCAACGTCCGAAGTACTCCACCACAACACGGCGGGCAATCAAAACACAAACTTTGGTTTCACACCAAGTGGAATGCAACGGAAGGCGGCGACACTCCTGCGGGAAATGCGCGTCTACGTGAGACACCGCAGGCTGAAAGCCGAGGAGGCTCAAGGACCGCCCGCGGAAAGGGAGTGCCTGCAGTGAAATGCAACGTCCGAAATACTCCACCACAACACGGCGGGCAATCAAAACACAAACTTTGGTTTCACACCAAGTGGAATGCAACGGAAGGCGGCGACACTCCTGCGGGAAATGCGCGTCTACGTGAGACACCGCAGGCTGAAAGCCGAGGAGGCTCAAGGACCGCCCGCGGAAAGGGAGTGCCTGCAGTGAAATGCAACGTCCGAAATACTCCACCACAACACGGCGGGCAATCAGGAAGCTTTAGCTTTCCTCCTAAATCCCGCATGTTATCCCCAATTACGGCCTTGTGGATAACATTCTTTCCGTTAGTTGTCCACAAGTGCTTAACCTCAAACTATAAAGGGTAAAGAATAAAAGAAGATCAGAAAGGAGCATGCACATATATGAATATTTTAATTGCAGGAGCTAACGGGACGACCGGAAGGATGATCATTGAAGAATTATCAAAAAATCCGGAAATGAATGTTTACGGAATGATCCGGAAAGAAGAACAGGCTCAAACGATAAAAGAACTCGGCGGCCATCCCATCCTTGCCGATTTAGAGGAAAATGTGGATAAAGCAGTGGATAACATGGAAGCGATCATCTTCGCGGCAGGTTCCGGACCAAAAACGGGGCCAGACAAAACGACGGCTGTGGATAAGCTGGGTGCGATTAAACTGGTCGATGCCGCCAAGAAGAAAGGAATCGATCGCTTTATCATGCTGAGCTCCGTCGGATCTGATACTCCGGAGCAAGCGCAAGGCGGGATGCGCCATTATCTTGAAGCAAAACACGATGCCGATGAACATTTAAAAGCAAGCGGACTGACATACACAATTGTCCGCCCAGTTGCCTTGACCAATGACCAAGCTTTAGGCAAAATCTTTGCAGAACAAAAAGTGGACCATACCAATAAATCGATTCCAAGAGCTGATGTCGCCTCCGTTCTGGCACAGGCGGTCACAAAGGAAAGCACGTTCAATAAAACATTCGAAATTTTAAGCGGTGACTTGCCAATCAAGGAAGCTCTGACCGATATTTAAGGCCGAAATCAAGCAGGAATAGTGATCAACAGTGGACAAATCGAAATTGTCCACTGTTGATTTCATTAAAAAAGCTCCAATCGTTTTCAGCCCGAGTATTTTTTCGTCCTTTCTCGCAGTTTTTCCGACCTTTCAATCACTTTTTCCGTCCGTTGCGTAGGTATTCCGGCCTTCCCCTCACTTTTCCGTCCGTTTGCGTAGTTTTTCGGCCTTCCCCTCACTTTTCCGACCATTTGCGCAGTTTTTCCGGCCTTCCCTTCACTTTTTCCGTCCGTTTGCGCAGTTTTTCCGACCTTCCCTTCACTTTTTCCGTCCGTTTGCGCAGTTTTTCCGACCTTCCGCGCAGTTTTTCGGCCTTCCCCTCACTTTTCCGACCTTCCGATTACTTTTTCCGACCTTCCCCTCATTTTTTTCGGCCTTTCAGTATGAGAACGTTCCGAAACTCCTTTCACTCAAAACGAAGGAGGGCACTTGTTAAAGTGCCCTCCTGTTCTGAACTATTAAGGTTTCTTAGCAATTCTCCGGCGTTCCCGCGTTTTTGGCCGTTTTGAAGGAAGATCCGCATCCGCATGACGCAATCGCATTCGGGTTTTCGATCGTGAATCCTCCGCCCATCATCGTCTGTTTATAATCAATGACTGTTCCTTTCAATATATCAGCGTCCCCATTATCCACAAGGATCTTAATTTCAAACTGTTCAAGTTGGGCATCTTTTTCTCCTGCCTCTTCCTCAAAACCCATCCCATAGGATAATCCACTGCAGCCTCCGCCTTTAACGGCCACCCTTAAAAAGGAACCTTCTTCACCATTTTGTTTCATCATTTCTTTTATCTGAAAAGCGGCAGCTTCCGTTATATTAACAACTTCACTCACAATAAATCCCTCCTTCTTATGTTATGTGAGATAGACCATTTCTCCTTATAGTATATACCAAAGAATTTCCTGCGCTCAATCTTCCAGCTTGAAAAAATTCGGCATGACCACATCCATTTTACCAACATGACGACTAATATAGTTTATAATAGGCATAAAGAATCAAGCATTTGGACTCATTAAAACTTGATGCAAGGAGGGATGCTCCATCCAACATATACAGCCTCTATACAACAAAAGCATGGAATGTCTGCTGTGCAAACAAAAATCAACCACCAAAAAGGTTCGGTCACGTTTTGCCAAAGTAACTAAGTACGACACGGACTTTTGTCCCATTTACACAGATTCATCCATTAATGCACTTTATTATACCATTTTTGTTTGCCCTCACTGCGGATTTTCCTATTCCGAGGATTTTTCCCGATACTTCCCTCCCGCCACCAAGGAGGTCATTGAGGAAAAAGTCAGTTCAAGGTGGGTCCCGCAACATTTCAGCAATGAACGATCGATCAAGGACGCAATCAATACATACAAGCTGGCGAGTTATTGCGGTGCACTAAAAAAGGAAAAACACATTATCCTGGCAGGCATCCATTTACGAATTGCCTGGCTATACCGGATTAC
The DNA here is from genome assembly GCF_037992945.1 of Peribacillus sp. FSL E2-0218. Classification (NCBI taxonomy): domain Bacteria; kingdom Bacillati; phylum Bacillota; class Bacilli; order Caryophanales; family Bacillaceae; genus Peribacillus; species Peribacillus sp. FSL E2-0218. Next base: position 4,721,660 of record NZ_CP150304.1, read on the forward strand.
CCAAAACTCGAAACAAGAGGAAAGATTTTTGAAATTCGCACTTACGGAATATGAAGCCTCCTATTCGACAGGGGATTTCATTGGTACCCGGGCCTCAGAAGCCAAGATCTTATATCTTGCCGGCGACATCTCAAAAAGAATAGGAAATGACATGGCAGCGATAAAGTATTTTTCATTAGTATTCGAAAGACAAAAAAATGCCCGGGAAACCTCTCTCATCCAAATGGCCAGAGACCGGTTTCAGGAAATCAAGCACGAACAAGGAAACCATACAATCGCCGCATCATTCAATCGCTAGGCTGTAGTTATTGGATGCTAATTTTCGTGCTAATGCAGAGAGGAAGGGGAAAGTCCACATAAGACCACGCAGGCGCCATAAAGCCGAGGGCGGTCCGCCTTTGGAAAAGGGAATGCCTGCTATAAGTCCAATTCCCTAAAAACTGCGGCGAGCAATCGGCTTCCTCCTACATTTAAAACGCTAAAAAACTGCAGACAAACTCCATTATCCATCAAGAGTTTGTCTGCAGCCTGTCCGGCTGTTCCATTGATGCGTCCTGTTTTCAGATTTCGAATTCATCAATGAACTTATATATATTTTCAACTAATTCATCCGTTGTGTCACCAGTAACCACTTCGCCGTTCACAAGAGCGTATAAGTTACTGGAGCATTTCCCACAATAACCCAGGCATCCGTACTCGATGATATCCAAATTCGGATCCCGTTCCAATCTTTCCAGAGCCTCTTGCGCGCCACTGGCCAGATTGCTTACACAAAATTCAATGATCGGATACATTGCTTCACCTCACCGTTACTAACAATCCATCTTATTACTTTTCCCATTTACAGTCAATATTTACGCATAAAAAAGCAGCCGATTTCAAGATATCGGTTGTGATTTCCTTATATATTCGTTATACTTTTGTCGGGGTATGTAAAAAGAAAATGATTAAAAATTTTTTATTCTTACTACTAATGGGGTATATATATTCAGTAAAAATTTCAAAGGTTCATTTGGGAGAATCCTAGAGTGGAATAGTTGTTTTCTACAAGTGGAACGATTATCAAATTTTTCAAAGAGATCTTATAAAGGGGAAAATCATATGAAGAATTTAGTCATACTTGGTGGTGGGTATGGTGGTATGCGTATGCTGCAAAGATTGCTGCCTAATCAGCTTCCTGAAAATGTAAGCATCACGCTTATCGACCGCAATCCTTACCACTGCTTAAAAACGGAATATTACGCTTTAGCAGCAGGCACCATTCCTGATCAGCACATCCGTGTTGCATTTCCTGAACATCCTCGCTTGAAGAACGTATACGGAGAAGTACTTTCCATCGATATGGAAAACAAACAAGTCATAATAGAAAATCAAGAACCTGTCGTTTATGATGATTTAGTCATTGGCCTTGGCTGTGAAGATAAATACCACGATATTCCTGGTGCAGACACACATACGTATAGTATCCAAACGATTGATAAATCACGCCGCACATATTCAGCTTTGAATAATTTAGGTGCTGGTGCAACCGTGTCCATCGTGGGCGGCGGACTCAGCGGTGTCGAGCTGGCCAGTGAATTGATCGAAAGTCGTTCGGATCTGAACGTTAAGCTATTCGACCGCGGACCGCATATTCTTTCAGCTTTCCCAGAAAGATTAAGCACGTTTGTCGAATCTTGGTTTGATAAACATACAATCGAAATCGTTCATCATTCTAATATCACCAAAGTTGAACCAAACCTGCTTTATAATGGCGACGAAGCTGTCCAAAGTGACGTCATCGTCTGGACTGCTGGAATTCAGCCAAGCAAGATCATCCGTGATATGGATATTGAAAAGGATCGTCAAGGTAGAGCCGTCCTTACTCCTCAGCATTTCCTTCCAACTAATGATAGCATCTTTGTCGTCGGCGACTGTGCAAGCCTGCCGCATGCACCAAGTGCTCAATTAGCGGAGTCCCAAGCTGAGCAAATCGCCCAAGTCCTTGTGAAGAAATGGGCAAATGAACCGCTTCCTGAAAGTTTCCCTGCCATGAAGCTAAAAGGGACATTAGGTTCTCTTGGGAAAAAACAAGGGTTCGGCCTTGTAGCGAATCGCCCGATCACCGGAAGAGTGGCGCGCCTCATGAAATCAGGCATCCTCTGGATGTATAAATATCATAACGGTTAATCTTATCAAAAACTGGCCCAAGAGCTGCGTACAGCTCGCCTCATGGGTCAGTTTTTTCATTGCTTCCATTATATATCACAATTGCACCTTATATCCATATTTCTCCATCGCTTCCACCACTTTTTTTAGACGTACATTTCCTTCCGCGATGATTTCATCTTCGATGAGGACAAGCGGATAGAATAAATCTTCTTCGATCATTTTTGCGGCAAAGCTCTTTTGTTTCAGCTCTTCAGGAGGATTATACAGATCGATATAGGAGATCTTGAAGTCTTGGTCTGGAAACTTCCTCGTTAAAGCGGCTTCAAGCCATTCACATGTATCTTTTGAAGAGGGCAGATTGACACAGCTCGCACAAATTTGCTCCGCACCATACACCTCTATTTCAATGTCTTTCTTTACCATACTCTTCCTCCTTCTTTCCAGTATATTTGCTGCATCTTGATTACATTATAAGAACATTCACCTTTTTCCATCGTACATATATAATATAGATTATATTTCCGCAAAGTTACAGTTGGATTTTTTACTACCTTCGCATTATAATATGATTAGGAAAGGAGTCGATTGCAATGTCTAACCAAACAATGGAAGTCCAAGTTCAAGATGTTCTAGATAAGCTTCGTCCGTTTCTTCTTCGCGATGGCGGTGACTGTGAACTAGTCGACGTAGAAGATGGAATTGTAAAATTACGATTACTGGGAGCCTGCGGAAGCTGTCCAAGTTCGACCATTACGCTAAAAGCGGGGATTGAACGCGCCCTTCTTGAAGAAGTTCCAGGTGTAGTGGAAGTTGAACAGGTATTCTAATATCCCTTTAAATAACATGCCACGTATGGATTGAAGAATCCAATTAAATTCATGCAGACAGGCACTTTGCCTGGACTGTTATAGAAAAATAAAGCTGACTCGGCTTATGCCTTATCAATGGATTGATACGGCTCGACACGGGTCAGCTTTTTTTTGTCACATCATTCAATCGCTTACGGTTACAAAAATTCCAATCCTTTTTTTTCCTGTTCCGAGAGGATTGCCGTATGACTGCCATCATTATCGATTTCCAACTCTTTCACGACATATTCCGGGAACTCCAGCTTCAATGCCGTGAGCACTGCTGCTGAATTTTCTTTGGAAGTTAAGCTTAAAACGGTCGGTCCTGCACCGCTTAGTGCTGTCCCAAATCCGCCTTCCTGAAGAACAACCTCTTCGATATGGGCTAGATGAGGAACCAACTCTGCTCTATAGGGCTGATGGAAACGATCGCTTTGCATCATTTCGCCAACAAGCTTCCAATCCTTCGTCATGACGCCGGCAAGGAACACATTGGCAGCCGCACTTCCGGCTATCGCATCTTTATAAGGCAGAGATGCGGGAAGGACATTTCTAGAATCCTCAGTCAGCAATTCGAAATCGGGAATGACAGCAATTACCTTAACTCCCTCAATTGGAAACGAAACGACATCCGTCTTTTGCTGTGTATGCAGGCCGACAACCAAGCCGCCATATACGGATGCTCCGGCATTATCGGGATGCCCTTCAAAAAGGGAGGCATGTCGATTCTTTTCATCATCGGTCAATTGGAGTTCACCTACGATGTTTGCCAATTCGATGCCGGCCACAATGGCAGAGGCACTGCTCCCCAGACCTCTTGCCAATGGGATTTCGCTGGAGACGAAAAGCCGGCATGGAGATAGCTCCTTCCCATATGCGGCAGCCGTTTTCTTGGCAATTTGAATGATATAATTTCGTTCGTCCCTTGGAAAAACAGACATCTCTTCTGAAAGCGGGATGATTTCCCAATGATCTGATGAAGATCCGTGTATTTCCAAGTAAAGCCCCAGCGCCAGACCGATGGAATCGAATCCCGGTCCCAAGTTGGCCGTACTTGCCGGTACACGGATCAAGAACATCTCTGATTCTGCGCTCATGCCTGCTTCACACCTTGCAAATGCTCTAAAATGACTTCTTCATCCATTGGCAGCAACGTCGGTTGAATCGTGCTTGTATCGACTGCCACATTCGGATCCTTCAGCCCATTCCCTGTCAGTACCGCAACGATTTTACTTCCTTTTTTGATTTCACCGCTTTTTAACTGTTTATAGATCCCAGCGATGGAAGCGCACGACGCCGGTTCTGCAAAGACACCTTCTTTTTTGGCCAGGAAATGATAGGCTTCGAGAATTTCTTCGTCCGTCACCTCATCGATTTTACCTTTGGATTCTTCTGCAGCTTCGACCGCAAAGTCCCAGCTTGCAGGATTACCGATTCTAATCGCCGTTGCAATCGTTTCGGGGTTCTCGATGATGCTATCCCTGACAATCGCAGCTGCTCCTTCCGCTTCGAAGCCCCTCATTTCAGGAAGGCCCGTTTGTTTCGCTTCATTATACTCCTTAAAGCCTTTCCAGTACGCCGTTATATTCCCTGCATTTCCGACTGGAAGCGCCAATATATCCGGCGCTGAGCCAAGCGCGTCACAAATTTCAAAGGCTGCCGTCTTCTGCCCTTCGATCCGGAACGGGTTGACCGAATTCACAAGCGTTATCGGTGAGCTCTCACTAAGCGAACGGACGATTTTCAAAGCGTGGTCGAAGTTTCCTTCAATTGAGATGATTTCCGCTCCGTACATAACGGCTTGGGCAAGCTTGCCCATGGCTATTTTCCCCTCGGGGATGACCACGATGCAGCGAAGGTTGGCGCGGGCGGCATAGGCGGCTGCAGCGGCTGACGTATTGCCAGTCGAGGCGCAGATGATCGTATCGCTGCCAGCCTCGATGGCTTTGGCGACAGCCATCACCATTCCGCGGTCCTTAAACGAACCCGTGGGATTCGCTCCTTCATATTTAACATGCAGGTCGATGCCCCACTCTTCGGATAAGCGATCCAGTCTTATTAAAGGCGTATTGCCTTCCAAAAGGGATAGTGCGGGTGTGTTTTCATTAACAGGTAAAAAATCCTTATACGTGCTTATCAGTCCTTGCCAGCTCATTTACTGTCCTCTCCTTCAACTCTATATGTGCTTTTCACTTCACGTACCATATTGTAGTCATGCAGTTTCTGTTTTATTTGCTCAAATGCGGCCAAAGTGGCCGTATGCGTCACCAATACGATTTCAGAGGATTCCTTTTCATCAAGCGGCAATTGAAGGATTTTGTCGAACCCCACCCCATGCTCTGCGAATAAATTCGTAATTCTGGCTAATACGCCCACTTCATCCTGGACATGTAATCGAAGGAAGAACTTCGCGAAAATCTCCGTGGCATCTTTTAATTGCTTCGGGTACTGTGGTGAAACGGCACTGCGCCCATTCACCCCAAGCCTCATATTCTTGATGACCGTCACCATATCCGAGACGACGGCAGTGGCAGTCGGGAGACTCCCCGCTCCTGGTCCGTAAAACATCGTCTCCCCTACAGCCTCGCCATACACATAGACTGCATTATATTCGTTGTTTACCGAGGCCAATGGGTGTGCTTCCGGAAGCAGTGCCGGTTGGACACTCACTTCCACCCTTTCCCCAGCCCTTGAGGCTACACCGATCAATTTCATTGTATATCCAAGCTTTTTGCTATATTTCAAATCCTCTTCGGATATCTCGGTGATTCCCTGTACCTCCACATCATTCAAGCCGATGTTCATCGAGAATCCGAGTGTGGATAGTATCGCCATTTTACGGGCGGCATCCAGTCCCCCTACATCAGCTGTCGGATCGGCTTCGGCAAATCCGAGCTCCTGGGCTTCCTTCAATACGTCATCATAAGCTCTGCCTTCTTTGCTCATTTTCGTTAAGATGAAGTTCGTCGTTCCATTGACGATCCCCATCATTTTCGTGATCCTGTCCGAAGATAACCCGTCTACAAGTCCTCGTAAAATCGGGATTCCCCCGGCAACGCTTGCTTCATAGAATAAATCACATTGATTCTCAGTGGCCAATTCCAGCAGTTCCGGTCCGTATAAGGCCATTAAGTCCTTATTGGCCGTGACGATATGCTTTTTATTTTTTATCGCTTTTGTCAGATAACCGCGTGTTTCCTCAATTCCACCCATAACCTCGATCACGACATCGATTTCGGGATTGGAAAGGATATCCTCGGGATTTTCCGTTAGCATGCCTTTATCAATCTCGACAAGCCGCTCCTTGGTCGTATCTTTGACTAGTATCTTCTTGATGGATATGGAACAGCCCACTTGATGCATCAGCTTGTCCTGATGGCTTTCAATGATTTGCACGACTCCTGATCCGACTGTACCTAACCCCAATAAACCGATCGAGATGACTTTCATATTTGGCTCCCCCTTAGAAACTGTTTATCTACAGAAAACATTTGTATTTGTATAGTAGACATTATAAGTTCAATTCTCATAATTATCAATAGTTAGAAAAAAAGCATTACCGAACTTTTAGGATTCAACCCTTGATGCAGTAAGCACGGATATGGTGAATATTTTTAACGGAAAACCCTTTCCCCCATTGCTACTTAACGGGTTTCAATGATTCCTCCGTACCCATGATGATGTGTGGCTTTTGCGCGGGGTCCAGCCATTTCAGCAAATCGAGGACGTTCTTTTCCGCAGTTGCCACGCAGCCAGCAGTCGGCTTCGTTTCCCCTCGCCAAACATGAAGGAAGATTGCACTGCCTTTTCCTTTCACGATGGGATTCGTATTATAATTGATGACCGCCCCATACTTATAAAGTTCATGATTCATCTTTTCAAAGGACTTCCACTTTTGATCAGGGTCCCCCTTATAGGTCTTCCACTTGTTATAATCCTGGGATGATTGATCATCAATCCAATAGTCGTATTTCGTCGTTTTCCTATAGTCCATTTTTAGGCCGTCCGGCTTCGTTTCGCTTCCGAACGCCGTCCCGAATGAGTAGATTCCTACCGGGGATTTCCCATCTCCCTCCTTCTTGCTCTTCGTGAAGCCTTTTTTCCCGATGACGCCCTTCATCTTATTCAAGGCCCGTCGCCACTCGCCGTCTTTCTTTTCATATGGCTGGATCGAAACCCTCACATCACCCATCGATTTAGCCGTCACGGATACAACCTGGTTGACGCCTTTTCTCGTATCGATCTTCTTCAGCAGGGATTTTTCACCGGTGCTGAAAACCTCCCTTGCATGCTTCATGCTAATATAGGCGGTCTTTTTCGCGTGACAAACTTTATACCAGCTTCCGCTTCTGCCACTGACCGATAATTCATCATTTTTCTTGTACGTTTTTAAGGTTTTACTTGAAGCAGAAGCCTTTTCTTTCACATCAGCAGCCGTCTTCATGACGATTTTGAATCGTGGCGCTTCACAGCCCGTTTTCGTTTCAGCCTGCGCAGGCAAGGTCACTTGAAGGCCCAACAGAAGTAAAAGGCCTGCCATCATCACTTTTTTCATCGACTCTTCCTTTCCCATCTTGGTTGAATTCGCGGATAAAATCAAACTATTCAAAAAAATCTTGTTATCATCATAACATAGTCAATCTGGATGAATCATATTTCTTTCCAGTTTTCAGTTAAATCCAATCAATTTTAGGCAAATCATATTGTTTGGCCGGAACTTCGGCCAAATCATAAAAGTGTTTAAGGAAGGATTCATATTGCTGGGATGATTTCGTGATTTGTGCGATTTTATCTTCCAACTCATTCGATCTTGCTTCCGTTGTCTTGGAGAAATATTCTTCTACCGTTTCGAAATAATGAATCGGAAATAGCATTCTCGAATATAACAATCGTGCCGAAAAACTAGAGAACGGTTCAATGGTTTGATATTCGTGAAAAAAGCGGCCGATGCCGCGCTGGTGCGTATGCACATTCGTAAAGTAGTGTTCCCTCACCCATTCTGCCACATCCCTCGTACCGTGATCGAATACCCAATCAAACGGATTTTTCACCCATTTATTACTTTTCCAAGTATCGTGCAAAAAACGTTCGTAACAAACCGTGCCGCTATCGACAATTTGTGGCGTATCATCAATTTCCGTGTCGACCAAATATTGAATCGCATTTTCCCCTAGCACCATATAATAGGGAAAGGTTTCTATAAATAATTTTTCAAACTGGTTATCGGGATGGGCTGTCAGCTTATCCCTCCAAATCCGTTCCAGTTGATCGATCCTTTTCTCCCAGAGCTGTTTCCATTTACCGATTCTCGAGCAGGCGGAAATCGTTTCATTAATCCCTCTCCCACGCTGATGGAATCTTGCCAGTCGTCTTCCTGGATTGAAATTTTTCGGACCATCCAACGCCTGGTTGCCCAGAAGGATGAATAATTGTTCATCGGCTTCCGAAACATAACTGCCATGATTGGCCAAGACGAACGCCGAAACGTGACGATCGCCTTGGGAAATCATATGTTGTGACATTTTATGGCGTTCGACCAATTCCTCCTGCTCCATATTCTCTATTGGAACGATGCTGTAAAACATGTTCCCTGACCGAAAGCTCGGAAACCGGCTATTAGCCTCTTCCCGCTCCACTTGGATTCCGTAATTATTGAAAATGATTTCTTCTATCATGGAATGGCCCCCTTCATTGAATGGATATAATAGAAATAGTGGACATCATATACTTATATATATATGTGGAATAACCCGTTTTCTGAATGATTATCGAAACCTTTTGGAAAAACGAAGCACTTCCTGGATTCACACTAGAACTTATCCCTAATACTATAGAGAAATGGGTGATGACATGGCTAATATCGAACAATCAATGTCTGAAAAAACAGCTCGCAGATGGCTAAGTGAACGAGGAGTTAAAATGGAGGATATCGCGGAACTTGTCATGTATTTACAATCTAGCTATCATGAAAATCTCCAAATGTCCGATTGCCTTCACAATGTCGAACGGGTCCTTTCAAAACGAGAGGTCCAGAATGCCATCCTGACCGGCATCCAGCTGGATATACTGGCTGAGAAAAAATTACTTGAGGAACCTTTACAGAGCATCATTGAAATAGATGAAGGGCTATATGGAGTCGACGAGATATTGGCCTTATCGATCGTCAATGTTTACGGATCGATCGGCTTTACCAATTATGGTTTCATCGATAAACAAAAACCGGGTATCCTAAAATATTTAAATGATAAAAGCACAGGCAAGGTCAACACCTTTTTAGATGATATCGTCGGGGCCATCGCCGCTGCCGCTTCGAGCCGGCTTGCCCATCGAACCAAGAATGTAGAATGATCAGGCAACAAGGACAAAAAAAACCAGGGCTGCCAAGGCAGACCTGGTTTTTTTTCATTCGAAGTGCCAAAGGTCGAGGGTGTTGACCACATAGGTTGGCTGCTGCTCATATTCCTTCAGGCGTTCAGCATTCGTCACGCCAGTATGGACAAGCAAGGTATCGATGCCAGCATTGATGCCGGCCATGATATCCGTATCATAATTATCTCCGACCATGATCGTATCTTCTTTAGGTACCCCTAAAACTTGAAGCGCTTGCTCGACGATGACCGATTCAGGCTTACCGATGAAAATCGGCTGTACCTGGGTCGAAACGGAAACAACGGATGTCAACGCACCATTCCCGGGTAAGAGGCCTTGTTCGGTAGGAATGGCGATATCCCCATTGGTCGAGATGAAGACAGCGCCATTCCGGACTGCCAGGCAGGCCTTTGAGAGCTTCTCATAGTTGACGCCGCGGTCGATGCCCATCACGAGGAAGTCCGGGTTGTCATCGACCAGCTCCATTCCTTTTTCCTTGATGGCCTCGATGATCCCTTCTTCACCCACCACATACACGGAAGCGTCTTTTTTTTGTTGGGCTATGTAATTCGCAGTCGCCATGCTTGTCGTGAAAACTTGATCATCTTCCGTTGCAATCCCGATGCTCCTCAATTTATCAGCAACCTGTGCCGGGGTCCGGGACGAGTTGTTCGTTACGAATAGGTAAGGGATCTCCCTTTTCCTTAGGTCATTGATGAACCCGGCCGCCTCCGCAATTTGTTCGGTCCCGCGATACATCGTGCCATCTAAGTCAATTAAATATCCTTTATACGCCTTCATTTCGTTCGCCTTCCTAACACTGCTAGTTTTTAAAAGCTGATACAGGTCCCAATTCATTCGTTAAATAGTCCCTCACTGAATCAGGGAATGACTTGAATGCCTCGATGTTTTCCTTGAATACGGAATGCAGTTCTAGGTGATCGACTTCGATGAAATCCTGCACCAGCATTTTCCTTAATGGCAGCGCTTTTTTAAATTGCAGCGCTTTATCCTCCGAAATGACTTTTTCATCATGGAGGATATCGATAATATCATCATAGCTGCCTGGGTCGCGCATGATGAAACCATCGATTATCGCATTTCCTGCATCAAGCACCGAATCGATGGAAGTATGTACCAGCCTTTCTGCGATAAGCTCCGAATGGTCTCCATTCCGATTATCCAGCCCTTCAAAAAGTCCAAGCTGCTTTTCAAGAAAAACCAATATTTGTTCAATCTTTTGACGGTCTACAAAGTACATTTTTTCCAGATCCTTTCTGATCTAAGGTGATATGGGGATCATTGCTATAATTGATTGGCAAGCCTGATCATATTCCTATGCCAAACCAGCCTCATTACTTGATGATACCATAGCTTCTCCCACACTCTCAATTCCTTCAGCCCCATTCCCTTCAACGTATGGCGGATGAGTGCTCTTTTCATGGATGGACCACTGGATAATGCGCATGATGTACCTTTGTATTCTTAACATAAATCCCTTGAACCATGCTGGTGATCCCGCCTTGTCCCACGCAAGGCAGCAGGAAACCCAATCTGAAAATGACTGTTCCCCTATTAAAGTCGCTTTGTTATGATGTAACTACAAATAAATAACAAGGGGATGATACTATTGGAAGATCGTTTTTATTTATACAACGATGTCGTTGATTCAAAAACCCGGTTCATCAGTTTCATGGGAGAGGAATCAAGGTACGATTTGGCGATCACGACAACCGATCGGTTTTATGGAAAAAAACTCGTGCTGAATATGCAGAGTAACCGTTTCGCCATCATTGGACCGGATGATTTAGAAGAGGAAGGCTACCTTGAGCATGCCTTTCAGCTGTCAGAAGCGGAGGCGGAAGAACTAAGTCACTTTTTAATGGAAATTGTCTAAAAAGCTGAAGTTTTCTTCCCGAAGGGGAAACCTACTGAATGTACGATTACTTGAGGGGGGATTACTTTGGACAAAGAAGAGTACCATGACTTCTCCAATGTCGAAAAGCAGCGGGATTATCTGATTCCTGAAGAATTTCCCGAAGGACCTTTTGGATCACCCATAGCAAAAGATGAACCAGTCGAGAATAAAAACACACCATGGCAGGAAGGGCAACGGTACCAAAGTGCCTTCAATTATGAAAACAAATCACTGCATGAAGATCTGCCACGAAAATACCCTGGTGCTCATCCGACACATGATGATCCTGAAAAAGATGAACAGCCGCCCTATAAAGGGTACGGAAGCTCATGACTTGGAAGGCCAGAGCATTTCTGGCCTTTTTTATTTCTTGATTTTCTTCGCGACGAAATACGGGCAGCCAAAATTACAGTATTCATATAAATATTCACTAAGTGTGCTGATTTTCGTGTCAAAGGTCGCTTTCTGATTCGTATCATCAAAAAAGCCCCGCAGCCTTAATTGACCATAGCCCCAGTCCCCCACAATATAATCATACTTCGTTAAAATCTCACTGTACCTGGCTTTAAAGGCTTCTTCGTTATAGCCTTCCCTTTCATCCTCGATTATTTCATAGGTCAGGTTATTGATGGTAATCATTGCTTTCACCTCTCATTCATACATTCTTTCTTTAAATTATAACTGATTCCCCATCAATTACTAAGCGAAAAATAGAGAAATATGTCCATCCTAAGGTTACGGGGGTGTTATTGATGAAAAAGACAATCATGACGTTAGGTTTAAGCTCGATCATTGCACTGACGGGATGCTCCGATAAACAAGAGCAGGGACTCGGTGCAAAGAACCATGCAGGCAACCCGACAAATGTAAATAATCCCACTCAGTACTATGACGAGGATTATCGGAACCATGATAATAAAAGCGATGATTTTGGCTTTACCCGGACAAATAAGACGACCATTAATGGGCGCAATGTTTCCAACAAAACCGCTTCCATTGATCGTGAACAACTTTCTGATGTCATTTCCAAGCTCAGTGTACAGATTCCGAATGTCAATGATGTATCCACCCTTGTGACCGATGAGGAGGTTCTCGTCGTTTATGATACGGATACCAAGGATAGAACGGATACCGCCGACCAAGTGAAGCGCACTGCCATGTCCGTCGTCCCTCGTTATTATCATGTATATGTTAGTGATGATCCCACCCTTGCCCAAAATGTCGAGAATTTCGCTACCTTGAAATCAGGCAGCAGAGGCATTGACTATACGATTGAACAGACCATCAAAAGCATGCTCAAGTCACCACAAGGATACAAAATGAGTGACGTGGAAAATGAAAACGGGGAAATGATCAACGATAAAAGAGATCATCATGATAACATCAAGCAAAAGATGGACAATCTCTAATCGGCAATAAAACGAAAGGACCGAAAATATTTCGGTCCTTTCGTTCGTTCTATTTCAATAGTTCTTCGCCTTTGCTTTGCTTATGTTTTGCCGCTGCATTGACCTGTTCATCCGCATGATAGGAAGAACGGACAAGCGGACCGGATTCGCAGTGGCTGAAGCCTTTTTCCAAAGCGCGGTCTTTTAATTCAGAAAACTCCTCGGGCGTGTAGTATTTAAGAACCTTTAAATGCTTTTTGGTCGGCTGCAGATACTGGCCGATCGTCATGATATCGACGTTATTCGCCCTTAGGTCATCCATCGTTTCAAGGATTTCCTCCCGAGTTTCGCCTAGACCGACCATCAAGCTGGATTTCGTCGGGATTTCCGGATACAGCTCCTTGGCCCTTCTTAACAGCTCCAATGAACGCTCGTATTTCGCCTGCGCCCGCACACGGTCAGATAAGCTTCTGACGGTCTCTATATTATGGTTGAGGATGTCTGGCTTGGCATCCATCAAAATTTTGATGTTTTCATGCACCCCGCCCATATCAGATGGCAATACCTCAATGGAAGTGAATGGATTTTTACGGCGGATGGCACGAACCGTTTCAGCAAACACCTCGGCGCCTCCATCCTTTAAATCATCACGGGCGACAGCCGTAATGACCACATGTTTTAAATTCATTAACACAACGGAATCAGCTACGCGCTCAGGTTCAGCCCAGTCCAGTTCATTGGGACGTCCGGTTGTAACCGCACAGAAACGGCAAGCCCTTGTACATATTTCCCCTAAGATCATGAAGGTCGCCGTTCTTCTTACTGCCCAGCATTCGTGGATATTCGGGCATTTCGCTTCCTCACATACCGTATGGAGATTTTTCTCTCGCATCATATTTTTCAAACCAAGGTAATTTTCATTAGTATTAAGCTTTATTTTTAACCAATCTGGTTTTCGAAGAATTTCTTTATTTGTAGAAGACACGGAAATGTCACTCCATTCTATAGAAATTAACACACCCTACTTTAACAATAAAAATACATTTATACAAGTTATAGTTGGATTCCCATTATTTATTTTTCATGTTTGAAGCTAAATCAGCAAAACTATAAAAGATGGACGGACTGATGTTTTTATAAATACGGATAGTGTCATGAAAGGAGCTGCCCCGTTGAAAAGATTATTCTTCCTTACCCTTGCTTGTTTGTTCATTTTGAAAGGTCCAAGCCAAGTGGCTAATGCTGCTGTCGATATCCCTGAAGCATATGCAGGGAGGATGGAGCTATATAAAAATATGGAGGCGACACTCCAGATTCCATGGTATTATCTCGCTGGAGCCGATCAATATGAACATAGCATACGGCTTGCACGGCCGGATCTGGAGCCGGCGAAAGGGTTGATTGGCCTCAATATCGAGCCTTCAAAATGGAGAGGCATCCTTAACCCGAACTTAAATGATGTAAACCCGCTCACGATCACCTTTTTTGATGGTTTGGGCGTGGATGGAAATGGTGATGGCAAGGCGGATATCATGAATGATACGGACCGTTTATATGCGTTTTCCAAGCACCTCCGGAATTATGGCACCGATGAAGATAATATCAGGATCGCCCTTTGGGATTATTATAAACGGGACAAAGCCGTCAGCATCATCATGGGCAATGCAGAAATCTACAAGAAATATGGCCGACTGGATTTACAGGAAAAAGCCTTCCCGGTCCCTGTTCGGACTCATTATACGTATTTGAATACATGGGGGAGCGCTCGCGGCTGGGGAGGCAGGAGGATCCACGAGGGCACTGACATCTTTGCTGATTATAGCCTGCCGGTTCGATCGACCAGTTATGGAATCATTGAAATGAAAGGCTGGAACAAATTCGGCGGATGGCGGATAGGGATACGGGATTTAAATAATACGTATCATTATTTTGCCCATTTAAGCGGGTTTACCGAAGGACTGAAGGTTGGACATATTGTCGAGCCAGGACAAGTCATCGGAGGAGTGGGCAGTACAGGTTATGGCCCTCCAGGAACATCAGGTAAATTCCCACCGCATCTCCATTATGGAATGTACAAAGATAACGGCCGCACGGAATGGAGCTTTGACCCTTACCCATACTTAAAAATGTGGGAAAGGAAAGATTTAGCCAAAAAGCAAAACTAAGCAGCGAGGAATTTTGCGCTGCTTTTTTTCGATTTCAACATATTCCCCTGAAGCTGACGCATAGGTATTAGTAAAGGGGGCTAAAGCGTGTTCCGAAAAAGATTTCGCCCAATGAAATTCCGAAAAAAGGGGCCTCTCCCCACCCGTAAAGTTTTTCTTTATTCCTTCATCCTTTTCATCCTATCAAGCATCATGACACTTTGGTACGTCGATAAAACCATCGAACCTGTAATCATGAATGTCGCCGAAAATGAAATCAAACGGATTGCCACGGAAACGATCCATGAATCGGTCGATGAGAATATCTCCAAGATTGATATGAAGGAAATCATCACCAACAATAAGGGGACTGAGGGTACCAGTTCTTCCTATAGCTTCAATCCAGTCATATACAGTGAGTTGCGCGCCAACATCACGAAAGACATTCAAAGGAAGCTTGGCATCAAACAGGGAAACCCTTTTAAAACGGGTTCAGCTAAAATAAATGACGAACAATATAAAAGCGTGGTCTATTATATACCTTTAGGCGTCGTTACCGGAAATAACCTCCTCTCCAACTATGGACCTGAAATTCCAGTGAAAATGTCAGTGATCGGCAATGTTGAATCGGACCTAAGAACAAAACTGACGAACGCGGGCATTAATAATGTCTATTATGAATTGATCGTGGATTTTGATGTCAACATCCAAATCGTCATCCCTTCTTTCACCAAAGAGACCAAGGTAAGCCAGGAAGTGACAGTCGGCAGCTTATTGATCGAAGGCGATGTACCAAGTTATTTCAGTAATGGCAACGGGGCGGTCGCGCCAGCCATCATGAAGGAAAACAAGCAATGAAAAAACGAGCCTGCCCTAAAGTAAAATGTAAGCCTATAGAGTAGCCAATTTGAAGAACCCGCCTCATTGGATGCAAAGCTCAAACTCGCGAGTAACGGTACCTTAGACCGTTCAAATCCACTGCAGGTGAATCGCGGTCCGCCCTCTGCTTTCAGCCTGCGAGGTCTCACGTAGACGCGCATGTCCCGCAGGAGTAGTCTCGGACCTTCCATTTCACTGCACCTAAAAAAATGCCGTCTGCAAAATGCAGGCAGCATGTCTTACTTACCAAAGGGTATATTTTATAGGGTTAGGCTGGTTCTTGTATATTCAAGCATTTCATGATCAGCAAATGCAGGTTCTTATTCATGTCCACCTCATAGGGTTCTTTGATCTGTTCCCCATTTTCCTCAAGGATCCTTATCAGGGGCCGGTCCCCTATTCCTTCATTTTGAGCGGAAACGACCCCTTTTCTCCCATCATTCAATTCTACCGTTAGGCCGTTCGGGTAGATGGCGACAGCTCTGCGGAAAGCTTCAATGATCGTATTATCGAACTTTTTGCCGACTCCGGCATAAAGGACCTCCAACCCCTCATGAGGCAGCATCGCTTTACGGTAAACCCGATTGGAAGTTACGGCATCAAACACGTCCGCAACGGCAATGATCTTACAGAAATAGTGGATTTCGTCCCCTTTTATCCCGCGTGGATATCCAGAGCCATCCAACCTTTCATGGTGCTGGTAGGCACAATTGGCAACGATAAGCGAAACCGTATGAATATTCTTAATTAGATGGAATCCGTAATCGGCATGCTTCTGGATTTGTTCAAATTCCTGTTCCGTCAGCTTACCGGGCTTACGAAGGATATCCAAGGGGACAAGCATTTTACCGACATCATGCAAGATCGCTCCCAAACCGAGTATCTCCAAGTTCTTTTCATTTATATTCAATTCCATCCCAATCGCCAGCGTATATAAGGTCACATTAAAGGAATGAGTAAAGATATAATCATCGTATGTATAAACATCCGCCAGTAACGTCATTAATTCTTTATTGCTTTTCAGCTCTTTCATGATGCTGCGGACTATTTGGGTGAACTTGACGCTAGCCTGCTCAATCGTGAAAGATGCATCGAGGTTGATTTTATCCTTCATATCCTGGAACGTGGTTTCAATCGTATTAATGGCTTCTCTCCTAAGCTTCCCGGAAACTGGTGGCATTGGAATAATGTCATCCGTCCTTGGATCTTGAATGTAGACAAAGGGAATATTCAAGGAAACCAGTCGATCGATCATTTTCTGTGTTAATGTCAAACCCTCGCACAATAGGATATGGCCCCGCTCATTATGGATGTTTTTTCCGAGCCTGGCTCCAGGGCTTAAAGACTTTGTAATAGCTAGCCTCATACTTGTACTCCATTTCCCCATTCAAGATTTGGTATCGAACCGTTTCTTTCCTTTATAAGGATTATCGGAAAATATTTTCATAAATGAATCCGTTTAAAAATATTTATTGATAAATATCCGAAAAACTTGGTGAAATAAAATAAAGGCCCCCTTCTGGATAAAAGAAAGCCCGCCTTTTTAGATCATTTTGATTAATGCTTCTTTACCGATCATTCCGGGATAGATGCCCATAGCCTCCGCTTCCCACGTTACCGATTCAAGCGGTGCATCCAAAAGCTCTTCAATCGACTTTACACCGGTGGCCCTGCCTGCTAGGATTTTACGATCACTTAATTTTTCATTTAACAGCCCCACATCCAACGCACCGCACATTATATACCCTTTTTCGGAAGCCACAGCAAGCAAGTTCGTTTTGGGAAGCCGGACAGAAATGGCTAAGAAGGTATGACTATCAAGTATTATTGGTATCATGTTAATCAAAATGGTTTCGCCCCTTTCTTCCTCATACAATATGAAAAAAAGGGCGAAACCGTGATTTGGCATTAGGCTTCTGTATATATTTTTTTCAGCTTCCACGCGAGGATATCCCTTAGGAATTCAGGCAACAGATACTCCTTGCGATTGGAGCGCTGGATACTCGGAAAGAAATGCCCGAATGTGAACATATCCGGTATGGCCAATTTATAGGATGCATCTGGCCGCAGCTTCTCTCCATCTATCAGGATCGTCTTGACGATCCCGTTCTCGATTTCATCGAATTCAATTCGCTCATAATGCATGACTCCCATGATTTTCCCCCGAAAACCAAAGCCTTTCACCTGAAGATCAGGCCATTCCTCATCCCTGGATTGCATGAGTATTTCTTTTAATTCATTCCCATTGACTTCAACGATACAAGGATTGATGGGATGCGGACAGATCCGGTGAATATCCCCTTTGGTTACTGGACCCTTTAGCAATCCATCAAGCAGCAGACCGGCATTCAAAAAGGTACAATCAGCCTTACTCCATTCCCTAAGCGCCTCACCGAGGATTTTCGTGAGGGGGCTCACTCTGAACCAATCATTTTCCAGCGCTTCCGGCAGGTCTACCACGACCTCGTCCAGCGTTTCCCCGCCTGCCAAGTACATGGCTTCAACCCAAGAACGTTCATCCTCCAATTCCAAGAAATCATTGGTGTCATAAAGAATCGCTTTCTTCTTGGAAATTCGTTTATCCTGATCAATGGTCATTTCGACCTGCCCTACGTAAAACCCATATTTTCCTGCACCGCATAGGAGCACATCATTGACCAGTTTCCCTTGATGAAGGATATGATGGGTATGCGCGCCAAGGATGACATCAATCTGCGGAAAGTCCGCTGCCATCCTTTCATCGTCATGGATGCCCAAGTGTGAAAGGATGATGATGACATCCGCCTTGGCCTTAATCTCTTCAAGCTGTTCTTTTAATTCCTCGAATGGTTCAGTCAGTTCCCAGTCCATCGCGGAGTAGAACTTTTGAAAAAAGGCAGTCAAACCAATCAGTGCAATCCTCGTGCCTTTCGCCGTTGTATGTATCCAATAGGGCAGCGCCCATTCCGGCCTCTGATGATTCCGGTAATAGATGTTCGCTGCCAAGACCTTGAACCTTGCATGATCGTATAAGGAATCCAACCCTTCATGAGGCAAAGTGATTCCTTCATTATTGCCGATGGTCACATATTGGTAGCCCGCTTCATTGAGCAATTCAATATTCCCCTTACCTAAGGTGCCTTCAGTATAAGGATGCCAGCGGTCCACATGATCACCTATATCGAATATGATCGCTTCTTCACCCGTTTCTTGATGAAGTTCCCTTCTTTCCTTAAGAAACTTCTCGATACGAGGCCAATTCTCAAAATGACTATGAAGATCATTGGTGTGATATAAATGAATGATTTCCGACATCATTTCCTTCCTCCTCGCTTATCCGGTAATCCCTTGGTAAATAAGACGTAAACCAATGATTATCAGAACTATTTTCAACATATTTTCCAATGACGCGCTCTTTAGCCGCGTATTGATCCATGCCCCCCATTTCGCTCCGAACCACGCTCCCGGTATCAGGGCTAAAGCATAGGGCCAATTGATATTCCCAAGTGAAATATGGGTGATCGAATTCGTGATGGACGATAGAAATACCATGAACATGGAAGTTGCCACCGCCATATGCGGCGGGAAGAAGAAAAGCAGCATCATCACGGGAACCATCAATGCACCACCGCCTATTCCAAATAATCCTGAGCAAAATCCAACGACAAATGAAATCAATACCGCTGCCAACGGATGGTATCCATATGTAAACGCCTGTCCACTTTCCGTTTTATGCGTTTTAACGATTTTCCCTTTTCCGGGCTTGAAAACCATCGGCTTCAAGCGGTCCTTCACCAATAAAACAATGGCCATGAATACCATGAACATTCCAAAATATAAGGAGAAGGCTTCGATATTCAGGCTTTTATTTACATAGGCCCCAATTATGCCGCCAGGGGCGCTGCCAATGAAGAAAATCAAGCCTGCCTTATAATCGACCACCTTATGCTTTACATAGGCTAAAGTGGAGGATAAACCGGTGAAAATCATGATCACGGTAGAAACGCCTACCGCCACTTGTGGTGTCAATTCATCGATCATATGCGTCGATGTACCAAAATACAAAAGGGAAGGCACAATGATGATGCCGCCTCCCAGACCGACAAGAGAGCCGATTGTTCCCGCTATCAAACCAATACTTATCAATATCAACCAAACCATGTACAAATCCGCCTTTACCTTGTTGTCAGTCAAGCGCTCCTTAGCTAGCTTGTCTATCATCTTCATTAATTATATATCGCCGCTTAAAACAAACCAAGCTGCTTAGGAGCAAGCCCCTCATATTCGATGTCAAGCAGCTCGATCAATTGCTTGGCATTATCGGAGGCGTCTCCGCCTGAGTTATTATTGAAAAGGACATATAAATCCTTGCACTGATCTTCCAACTTCCTTATATTCGCCACCCATTCAGTCAATTCACGATGATTATAACGGTATAAATACCTGACCTCCCGCCAATTGTCCCCCGCATGCTTCTTCTGCCAACCATGCAGGTTTCGGCCATGGAAGCGTATCAAGGTTTTATCGCGATCCGTGGCCTGGAGGACGATAGGAACCGAGCCCTCCCCAGCCTGCGGTTCATCACATATCGTATGAATCCAGCCTTCCTTTTCGAGGAATTCCAAGGTTTGCTGGATCATGCCCGGTCTGTACCAGCTTTGATTCCGGAACTCTATAGCAACTGGCGTGTCGCCCATCTCAAGCTTGCACCACCGTAAATAATCGACATTCTCCCGCTTACAGTCAAACCATGGTGGAAATTGAAACAGGACCATCGCGAGCTTACCTGCCGTATCATAAGCCTCAAGGGAATCACGAAAGGCTTTGAACATATCCTTTTTACTTTCAAATGGAATTTCCCCGCGCTGATGTCCTGTCATCCCCTGATAAGCTTTAACGACAAATTGAAAGGAGGCAGGCGTCTCGGCTACCCACTTTTCACTGTTCCGCTTTGGCTGAACCGCATAAAACGAAGCATCCACCTCCACAACAGGAAAATGGGCCCCGTACTCCTTCAGTTTATCACGCTGGGACACACCGCCCTCATACAAACGATCATGATCGCCCCAGCCAGTCACACCCACATAAATCATCTGTACCATCCCTCCCCTTTACACAGGCTTCGCTTACTATATTTTTACCCTGAGAAGGCGCATTTAATCTTGGTGTAACGCCAACCTCATCCCACTTAAAAAAGAAAGAACCTGCCAGTCTCCCCGGCAGGCTTTCGTATGAATGGATATGCTCTATCGCCTTACAGGCATCCGATCATTCTCCGTTGGAGCCTTCCATTTCGAACTTGATCGATTGAAGCTGACAACCTTTTAAGTCCTTATTTTTTAGTCTAATGATAATACTCTTTTCAAATCGCATCAAGTTTTATGAATCAAGGTCCGGATTGCACCATTCCATCAAAAATCATAACAAATAAAAAGGAGACGAACTATAAAGTCCGTCTCCTCACTAAAGGTAATCTGAACCGCCACAAAATAGCACGTTTCAAGATCGTTGTATTTAATTTACCCGATGGAGCCTTCCATTTCGAACTTGATCAGACGGTTCATTTCAACCGCATATTCCATTGGAAGTTCTTTTGTAAATGGCTCGATGAAGCCCATTACGATCATTTCCGTTGCTTCTTGCTCAGAGATTCCGCGGCTCATCAGGTAGAACAATTGCTCTTCCGATACTTTGGATACCTTCGCTTCATGCTCAAGGGAGATGTTATCGTTCAGGATTTCATTGTAAGGGATTGTATCAGATGTAGACTGATTATCCATGATGAGCGTATCACATTCAATATTCGAACGAGCTCCGTCCGCTTTACGTCCGAAGTGGACAATACCACGGTAGGTTACTTTTCCGCCTTGTTTGGATATTGATTTGGAAACGATCGTTGATGATGTATTAGGCGCAAGATGCGTCATTTTTGCTCCTGCATCTTGGTGCTGCCCTTTACCAGCGATGGCAATCGATAATGTCATTCCGCGAGCGCCTTCACCTTTTAGGATGACAGCAGGGTATTTCATTGTCAATTTGGAGCCAATGTTGCCATCGATCCATTCCATTGTAGCATTGGCATCACATACCGCACGTTTCGTAACCAGGTTGAACACATTGTTTGCCCAGTTTTGAATCGTTGTGTAACGGCAGTAAGCATCTTTTTTAATGACGATTTCAACGACCGCACTGTGAAGGGAGTTCGTCGTATAGACAGGTGCTGTACAACCTTCCACATAGTGAACGGATGCGCCTTCATCCACGATGATCAGTGTACGTTCGAATTGACCCATGTTTTCAGAGTTAATCCGGAAGTACGCTTGAAGCGGAGTATCCACTTTAACGCCTTTTGGTACATAGATGAAAGATCCGCCAGACCAAACAGCCGAGTTCAATGCCGCGAACTTATTGTCAGTCGGAGGAATCGTTTTGCCGAAATGTTCACGGAAGATATCTTCGTTTTCACGAAGTGCTGAATCGGTATCTTTAAATACGATACCCATATCCTCCAATTCCACTTTCATGCTGTGGTAAACCACTTCGGATTCATATTGGGCGGATACCCCTGCAAGATATTTCTGTTCCGCTTCAGGGATTCCCAATTTATCAAAAGTCTGCTTGATTTCATCAGGAACTTCATCCCATGATTTTTCTGATTTCTCTGATGGCTTCACATAGTATGTGATCTCATCAAAGTTCAGGCTATTCAAATCTCCGCCCCACTGAGGCATAGGCATGTTATAGAAGTGCTTCAATGATTTCAAGCGGAAATCAAGCATCCATTGCGGTTCATCCTTCATTCGCGAGATTTCTTTCACGATATCTTCTGTAAGACCACGCTTTGAACGGAAGATGGAAATATCTTTATCCGCAAAGCCATATTTATAATCGCCAATATCAGGCATTTTCTTTGCCATAGCTCGTATTCCTCCATTTCAAATGGCTGAATTACAACAGCTCATTTTCCAATTAATTATTCCTTCAATCCCTTTTCCATGGCCTTCCAAGCTAAAGTGGCACACTTGATTCTGGCAGGGAATTTAGAAACACCCTGAAGGGCTTCAATGTCCCCAAGGTCTATCTCATCATCGTATTCTTTTCCTTGTATCATTAAAGAAAAAGTGTCGGACATGGCCAAAGCCGTATCTATATCTTTGCCCTTAATGGCTTGTGTCATCATGGAAGCTGAACTCATGGATATGGAACAGCCGTCACCGTCGAATTTAACATCGCTGACTTTTCCATCTTCGATCTTCATCGTTAAACGGATCCGATCGCCGCAAGTTGGATTGTTCATATCGATTGTCATGCTTCCATCTTCAAGCATACCCTTATTACGTGGTTTCTTATAGTGATCCATGATGACCTGACGGTAAAGTGTATCTAAGTTTTCAAAAGACATTGCTGAAATACTCCTTCGTTTTAACAAGCCCGGATACAAGCTTATCAATATCTTCTTCCGTGTTATAGAGATAGAAGCTAGCCCTTGCTGTCGATGACACGTCGAGCCATTTCATTAATGGCTGTGCACAATGATGACCGGCCCGGACAGCTATTCCATCTGCATCAAGAACGGTGGCGACGTCATGTGGATGTACGTCAGCAATATTGAAGGTCACTACCCCCGCACGCTTTTCTGCATCCTTTGGACCGTAAATGGTCAAGCCTTCAACTGCAGACATTTTCTCGATCGCATATGCCGCCAGTTTGTGTTCATGACGTTCTATATGATCCAAGCCGATTTCTTCCAAGAAATCGATGGCAGCCCCGAGACCGATGGCACCGGCAATGATAGGAGTACCGCCTTCGAATTTCCACGGGAGTTCTTTCCATGTAGACTCATGAAGCCCTACAAAATCGATCATCTCTCCGCCGAATTCGACCGGCTCCATTTTTTCAAGAAGATCTTTTTTACCATATAATACGCCGATGCCCGTCGGTCCGACCATTTTATGGCCTGAGAAGGCGAAGAAATCACAATCCAAATCGCGGACATCCACTTTTAAGTGAGGTGTGCTTTGTGCCCCGTCGACGACCATGATTGCACCGTGTTCATGGGCAATTTTCGCGATTTCCTTCACAGGGTTGATCACGCCAAGTACATTCGAAACCTGCATGATGGAAACGATTTTCGTTGCATCGGTAATGGTGGCCCTTGCATCATCAATGGAAATCGTACCATCCTCTTGAAGCGGAAGGTACTTCAGTACGGCACCTTTTTCTTTTGCAAGCTGCTGCCACGGGATGATATTACTATGATGCTCCATGTAAGAGATGACGATTTCGTCACCCTCCCTTACATTGGCTCCACCGTAACTTCTTGCTACCGTATTTAAAGAAGTCGTCGTACCTCTCGTGAAGATGATTTCTTCAGTAGAAGAAGCGTTAATGAATTTACGCACCTTTTCACGTGCACCTTCATACGCATCCGTAGCTTTTGTTCCTAGTGTATGCACTCCGCGGTGAACATTCGAGTTGTAGCCGCGGTAATATTGCTCAATCGCTTCAATCACTGCAGCCGGTTTTTGAGAGGTTGCAGCACTATCCAAATAAACTAATGGCTGACCGTTGACTTCTTGATCTAATATTGGAAAAAGCTTACGAATTTCGTATGGGTTCATTACTGTACTTTCCTTTCAATGACCGCGACTAATTGCTTTTTAACTCCCTCAATTGGAAGCTGGTTGACAACAGGGGCCAAGAATCCGTGAATGACAAGCCGTTCGGCTTCTTTCTTCGTAATCCCACGGCTCATTAGATAATACAGTTGAAGCGGATCAACACGGCCGACAGAAGCGGCGTGACCAGCCGTTACGTCATCCTCATCAATCAATAGGATCGGATTGGCATCGCCACGTGCTTTATCACTCAGCATAAGCACGCGTGATTCTTGTTCGGCATTGGCTTTAGTAGCACCATACTCTATTTTCCCGATTCCATTGAAGATCGTGGAGGCACTGTCCTTCACAACACCATGCTTAAGGATATGTCCCTCGGAACGCTTGCCATAATGGATGATGGCAGTCGTGAAGTTTTGCTTTTGCTCCCCGCGGCCGACTACAACGGATTTAGTATCCCCATGTGAGCCATCGCCCATCAGGTACGTTATATTATCCGATATCGTATTACCGTCATTCATGAGACCAAGGGCAAATTCGATATGAGCATCACGTGCTGCCACACCACGGCGGTTAACATAGGTCGTAAAGCCTTTTGATAACGTATCGACCGCTCCGTATTCCACCTTCGCATTTGCATTGGCAAATACTTCGGTTACGATATTGGCGATTCCTTCATTAGATTCAACAGTCGAGAAATAGTTCTCTACATATGTCACCGAGCTATTATCTTCCGCTACGATCAATACATGGTTGAAAAGTGTAGCATCCGGATCATCCAGCAGGAATACCGATTGGATCGGTTCCTTGATTTCCACATTTTTCGGGACATAAAGGAATGCTCCCCCATTGACTAATGCAGCATGCAGCGCCGTTAGACGATGCTCATCTACTTTGACGCCGTCCTTCATGAAATATTTTTGCACGAGGTCAGAATGATCACGAGCCGCCGTGAAAATATCCGTGAAAATGACGCCTTGTTCCTTCACGCTGGCAGATAGGTTGATATGTGCCGGCGTGTTGTTGCGTTGAATGTATAAGTTTCCATTTTCTTCAATGATGGACTTGATTTCTTCCGGAAGCTCTTCCAAAGAAGCAAAAGCTTCACTTTGAACCGCATGAGTCTTGAAGGAAGTAAAGTTCCATTTGTCGATTTTCGTTTTATCCGGCTTTGGCATCGGCAGCTTTTCCAATTCCGAAAAAGCTTGAATCCGAAGCTCCGAAAGCCAGGCTGGCTCATTATTTTTAGCTGAATAAGAGCTGATATCCTCTTGTTCAAACGGTAATTTCGTTTCTGTAGTCATTGCAAATCCTCCTACTTACGCTTCTTCGCCAACAGTTTCGTCTTCGATGCCCAATTCTTGTTTAATCCAATCATAACCTTCCGCTTCCAAGCGGGCAGCTAGCTCTGGACCACCTGATTTCACGACGCGTCCTTGCATCATGACATGGACAAAATCAGGAGTGATGTAATTTAATAGACGTTGGTAATGAGTGATGATCAAGCAGCCAAAGTCTTCCCCACGCATTTCGTTGATCCCTTTTGAAACGACTTTAAGTGCATCGATATCAAGCCCTGAGTCAATCTCATCCAAAATGGCGATTTTAGGCTGAATCATCATTAATTGAAGAATTTCATTGCGTTTTTTCTCTCCGCCGGAGAATCCTTCGTTTAAATAACGTTGAGCCATATCTTCATCCATTTCAAGGAATTCCATTTTTTGATCCATTTGACGGATGAATTTCATCAATGAAATTTCGTCGCCTTCTTCACGGCGAGCGTTGATGGAAGAACGTAAGAAGTCAGCATTGGTAACCCCGCTGATTTCACTTGGATATTGCATGGCAAGGAATAGCCCGACACGAGCACGCTCGTCGACTTCCATTTCCAAAACATCTTCACCATCAAATGTGATGCTTCCGCTTGTTACTTCATATTTTGGGTGACCCATGATTGCTGATGATAAAGTGGATTTACCAGTTCCGTTAGGTCCCATGATTGCATGGATTTCCCCACCCTTAACTTCAAGGTTTACCCCTTTTAAAATCTCTTTGCCCTCAATTGATACGTGAAGATCTTTAACCGTTAATGTAGAAGCTGACATAATAATACCTCCGTGAACTAATTCCTATTTTATTACCAGAAAGTAAAATTTACTTTCTCAACTATAATTATCGTAAAAAACATTCTCACTTTATTCTCATTCCAATTTTATAACAAATCCAATTTGGAATCAACTAATATAGAGAGGGTTTCCACTTCTTGCATGGTGAAAACCTGTCCTATTGACAGGATACTAACAGTTATAGCCCATTTCCAGCAAAATAAGACTTATTTTATCCTTTGTTAAAATTATCTTATTATTCGGGAAATCTTCGTCCTTACTAATATATGAACGGAAGGTTACGATTGTAAGGCATGATCGCTCCGCTTCGAAAAAGAAAAAAATCGGGCTGTCAGGCATTATGTAAGTTACCAAATAAGGAATACCCTTATTTTCTGGACCACTTACCATTTTACCTCTACAGACCGATCTTTTAAAGAGTTCTTTTTATATGCTTAGCCGTGAATTTTGCGTTGTAGGTCCAGGACCATTTTGTTGCACTTTTCATGTTCCCTATCTCGTTCTTTCTCAACCTCGATACGGAGGTCTAAGTTTCTACTGTACTCACTGTAGCCAATCCCATGTGAAGACTGCATCGCCTTTTCCATTTCGCTTGTTACATTCAAATCTAGAGTATTGATAGTGAACCATCCTTTCAAATTTGTGAATCAATTTATTGCCTTCATTATTCCTTTACCCTTCACTTTCATCATTAAACATGAAAAGTAAATAGTTTTGGAGGAGTTGTACATCAAATTCGATGCAAAAACCAAACTCACGAATAAAACGGCTAAATTCACGAGTAAAAGCCCGAAACTCACGAATAAATTCAACAATTATACGAAGAACCCGGTCAGAATTGAAGAGTAAAAGCACGAAATTGACGAGAAACGGCCTCAAATTCGATGCAAAGTCTAAATTCGCGAGTAAAACTTCGCCTAATCAAAAAAGGTTCCGGAATGAAATCATTCGGGAACCTTTTTGTTGAATTATTTATCCGCTGGTACAACTGCACCTTTGTATTCTTTAAGGATGAAATCTTTAATTTCTTTGGAATGCAATACTTCCACTAACGTCTTGATCGCTTTTTTATTTTCATCGCCTTTGTTTACAGCAATGACATTCACATATGGTGATTCGGAATCTTCAATCGCAATCGAATCCTTCAATGGATTCAAGCCTGCATCAATTGCATAGTTGGAGTTGATCAAAACCGCATCGCCTTCGCCGCTTTCATAGATTTTCGGAAGTAATGCCGCTTCGTATTCAGCATCGAATTTAAGGTTTTTCTTATTTTCGATGATATCTTTCGTTGTAGCTGTCGTTTTATCAACGCCCTCTTTCAACTTGATGAGGCCATTCTTTTCCAACATGGATAAAGCACGCCCATGGTCAGCGACGGAGCTGCTTAAAATGATCGTTGCTCCTTCAGGAAGTTTATCGATGCTTTTGTATTTTTGTGAATATAAACCGATAGGCTCGATATGAATACCGCCCGCATTGACGAAATCATAGCCATTTTCTTTAATTGCCGACTCTAAGAAAGGTAAGTGCTGAAAATAGTTCGCATCCAATTCTTTATCGTTCAGCGCCTTATTCGGTAAAACATAGTCCTGGAATGTTTTGATTTCCAAGTCGATGCCTTTTTCTTTAAGGATCGGTTTGGCTTTTTCAAGGATTTCGGCATGCGGAATATTGGATGCCCCTACGACCAATTTCTCGGTCTCGCTGCCGCTTTTTTTATCCTTATCACTTCCGCAAGCTGCCAAAGCAATCGATAACACTAAGATTAACGCAAATCCTAAAAATTTCTTCATCCTCTTCATCTCCCTTTATCTTTTGTCCAATTTGGATGTAATCACATCTCCAATAATTTGAATTACGAAGACGATAATTAGAATAACGATTGTCGCTACGAGCGTAACGTCATTTTGACTTCTTTGGTAGCCTTCCAAATAGGCCAGGTTACCAAGCCCGCCTGCACCGATGACCCCAGCCATTGCGGTATAGCCGACTAATGCAATCGATGTTACCGTGATCCCTGAAACGAGGGCGGGCATCGACTCTGGAAGAAGGACCTTCCAGATGATGGTGCTCGTTTTGGCCCCCATCGATTTAGCGGCTTCGATCACACCTTTATCGATTTCACGGAGACCGATTTCCACCATCCGTGCATAAAACGGGGCTGCTCCGATAATGAGTGCCGGCAGTGCCGCATTCTCGCCAATCATGGAACCGACTAGCGCTTTGGTGAAAGGAATGAGCAGTACGATCAAAATAATGAATGGAATCGAACGGAAAATATTAACGAGAGCACTGATGATCCCGTTAGCGGCCCGGTTTTGCCACATATTGCCCTTCCCTGTCAGGAACAGGACCAACCCCAATAGTATCCCGATAAAGAAGGTTGCCACTACAGAGATGCTTGTCATATACAGTGTTTCTTTTGTTGCCTCAATCATTTTTTCCCAATCCACATTCGGCAATAATTCTTCAAGCATGAGTGATCACCTCCACGCCTACCTGCTGTGCTTTAACGAATTCGATTGCGCGGAGCATTTCATCCTCTGTGCCATCAAGGTGAATGAACAATGTTCCATATGAGCCGCTTCTTGTTTGGGATATTTTACCTTGAACGATGTTGACATCCAACTCGAAGTTGCGTACGAGCTTGGTTATCAACGGGCTTTCGGCATGGTCACCGACGAAAGTCAATTGAATCACTTTACCTGCAGGATAGCGTTCGAACAAATGGTCCATCGTTTCTTTCGTTTCTTCTGGTTCCGTCACCTGCTGCACGAAACGCTTCGTCATCTCTTCCCGCGGGTCCCTGAACACATCGAGGACTGGACCTTGCTCAACGACCTGCCCGTTTTCCATCACGGCCACACGATGACAGATTTTACGGATTACATGCATTTCATGTGTGATCAAGACGATCGTTAATCCCAGTCGCTGATTGATATCCACGAGCAATTCAAGGATGGAGTCAGTGGTCTGTGGGTCCAAAGCGGAAGTCGCTTCATCACACAATAGAACTTTCGGATCATTGGCAAGGGCCCTTGCGATTCCGACCCTTTGCTTTTGTCCGCCGCTTAGCTGCGAGGGATACGCCTTTTCCCTGCCTTCAAGTCCGACCAGTTTGATCAATTCATTGACTCGCTTCATCCGTTCCGATTTTGAAACCCCTGCAATTTCCAACGGGAAGGAAATATTATCCTGAACGGTTCTGGACCATAATAAATTGAAATGCTGGAATATCATGCTGATTTCCTGGCGGGCCTTACGAAGGTTAGCCCCTTTAATTTTGGAAATTTCCTTATCCGCTACGACAACCGTCCCCTCGCTCGGTGCCTCCAAGCCATTGAGCATTCTTATCAGCGTACTTTTCCCTGCCCCACTGTATCCAATGATGCCGAAAATCTCGCCTTTATTTATGTCAACGTTCACGTTATTTACAGCCTTGATCGTCCCGCCGTTTCCTTTTCCTGTTCGAAACAGCTTACTGACGTTGGTCAATGTAATCATTCATGCTCACCTCTTTTATCCAATAAAACCTATGAACTTAGTTGATTTATCTACATTATCCAGCTTTTAATCTTTTACCAAGCTTGCACATGCTTATGGTTTCCTAAATTTTAAAAATAAAAAAACCTTTCTGCATGAGCA
Organism: Peribacillus sp. FSL E2-0218; assembly: GCF_037992945.1. NCBI lineage: Bacteria > Bacillati > Bacillota > Bacilli > Caryophanales > Bacillaceae > Peribacillus > Peribacillus sp. FSL E2-0218. Next base: position 4,751,728 of record NZ_CP150304.1, read on the forward strand.
GAAAGGCAGGTAAAAAAGCTGGCCTTCCCCTCATCTTCCAAAGTGTTTACACTTTGTGTGAATTGGCACCTTTCCAAGGAAAAACCTCCTTGTCGGTTGCCGGGCTTCATCGGGCACATCCCTCCACCTCTCTTGATAAGAGCTAATATATAGAATATTTGTACATCATTACGTTCATTAGTATGGAGAAATTCTATCACAGATAAAAAAGGAGTGCAATGTATATTATTTCTAACACAAAAAAGTTTAGGACTACTTTCTTAAATCGATTGGGATGTCACCGAAACGATATCCGTCGCTTTCTGTATTGCCTGCTCCAAATCTTCTATCAAGTCATCTACATTTTCTATTCCGATGGATAGACGGACTTGATCGGCGCTCACTCCGGATTTTGCCAAGCCTGCATCATTCAGCTGTTGATGGGTGGTGCTGGCGGGGTGGATGATTAAACTCTTCGCATCTCCCACATTCGCCACATGTGACCATAACTCCACCGAATTGATGAGCCTGGCCCCTGCTTCACGGTCTCCTTGAATCCCAAAGGTCACCACGGCTCCCGCACCCTTAGGCAGGTATTTATTCGCAAGCGCTTTATCTGGATGATCCTCATTGGCCGGATAGGATACCCATTTCACGGCAGGGTGGTTTTTCAAGTATTGTATGACGGTCTTGGTGTTAGCAAGATGCTCTTTCATCCTTACATGAAGCGTTTCAAGACCAAGCGTAAATTGGAAAGCACTTTGGGCGCTTAACGCAGGTCCTAAATCGCGGAGCAATTGCACCCGGGCTTTGGTAATGAAGGCCGCAGGGCCCACTGCATCGGCATAAACCAAGCCATCGTAGCTTGGGTCAGGCTCCGTGAAACCGGGGAAGTTCGGCGAGTTCCAGTTGAAATTGCCTCCATCCACGATGACACCGCCTAAAGTCGTTCCATTACCCAAAAGCCACTTCGTTGCGGAATGGATGACGATATCCGCTCCAAAATCGATCGGTCTGCAAAGATACGGAGTAGCGAAGGTGTTATCGATGATCAATGGGATGTGGGCTTCGTGGGCGATCTTTGCCACCGCTTCAATATCGAGGACCCGCAAACTTGGATTTCCAATCGTTTCTGCAAATATGGCCTTTGTTCTTGGCGTAATTGCCCTTTTAAAATTCTCAGGATCATCAGGAGAAACGAATTTCACCTTAATTCCGTATTTAGGAAGGGTGTTTTCGAAAAGGTTATATGTTCCCCCATACAAGGTGGAGGCCGAAACGATTTCATCCCCTGCACCGGCAATATTGAGGATTGACAGTGAAATGGCAGCCATTCCGCTTGCAGTGGCCAATCCGCCGATTCCGCCTTCCAATAATGCCATTCTCTCCTCAAAAACGCTGACAGTTGGATTATGGAGACGTGTATATATATATCCCGTTTCCTTTAGACCAAATAAATTGGCTGCATGATCGGTATCTTTGAACAAGTATGCATTGCTTTGATAAATCGGAACGGCACGTGCTCCAGTCTCATCTGCTTGCAGGCCACCATGAACACTCAATGTTTCGAAACGCAATTTTTTATCTGACATACGCCTTCTCCTCTTCCTATATGGATTTCATTGAAAATATAAGCGGCCTTGGGAACGGTTCTTCACTTAAACAAAAAAAACCACTTCCACAAGAAGAGGCTTTCATACACACCTCATCTTCCAGAGTCAACACTCTGCTGGAATTAGCACCGTATATATGTATACCGGTTGCCGGGCTTCGTCGGGCCAGTCCCTCCGCCACTCTTGATAAGAACTATTAAATTTTGACCTTTACATGCAACAGTTTTCCACATTCAAAATATAGCATTTTACCATTATCCAGTCAATCAATTGTTAGAATATTCTTTGTTTTTTTATTCTGCCTCTCTACCTAGTTGCTATAAAGCCAAAAACCCAATCCGGTTTCCGTTTGGGTTTCTCAGCTGATTTCCTTAAGCAATCCATACAGATACGGAACGGATTGAAAGGCATATATCTTTTTGTACAGTTGTCCTTCCTTGAACAGCAATAAACAGGGCACACTTTCGATTTCATATGTTTCGGCCATCCCTTGGACATAGTTCATATTCATTTTGCCTGCCATCATTTCCGGGAATAATTGCAAAGATATCGTCAGCATTTTCGACGCCACCTGACACGTGCCACATAAAGGCGTGTATAAATATAGGCAAAAGTTTTCCCCGCTTTCAATAGCAACCCGGCATTCTTCCTCATTCCATTCCTGCATCACTAAGTCGTTCACCCTTTAACTTAAAAATTTCATTTTAACATTCATGTTGGCAGCCAGAAGTACAGTTGCAATATGATGTTCCGGTGAGCTTTCCACTTCTTTGTACATTTTATGAATGTACAGGTGGTTCGCCTCCGGCATTTCCCTTCGAAATTGCTTGCGCAGTTTTTCTCCCGATTCATCTGCATCAAAAAGGAGATACACATCCCGGTCCATCAATTCCTCCACCAATTCATCCAGTTTAGTGATGGAAATGGTTCCATTCGTACATCTTATTTCCACATCTTCATTTAAAACGGAGGCAACCTTTTTTCTGTCGGAACTGCCCTCTACAATGATCACCTTATCGAAATCGCCGCATTCCATGTCATCACTCCATTTCACGAATTATGTGGACAACCGCCAAGCACGAAAGGAAAAAGAGAGCAGACCCTCTTAAGGGCCCCCTCTCCTTCGTTTTACCCGTTGATCAAGCTTTCATATTCTTCCGCGCTCATAAGTCCTTCAACATCACTGCTGTTCGTTGGTTCAACGACGATCATCCATGCTTTTTCAAAAGGAGATTCATTCACATATTCAGGGTTGTCACTTAACTCATCGTTCACTTCGACAACCTTGCCGCTGATCGGAGCATACAGCTCAGAAACGGTCTTTACCGATTCAACGCTTCCGAATGGCTCGTTGGCTTTAAGCTCGTCTCCAACTTCAGGAAGCTCGACGAAAACGATGTCCCCTAGCTCTGATTGGGCAAAAGCCGTTATCCCGATACGCACAGTACCATCTTCCGTTTTGACCCATTCATGTTCTTTCGTGTAACGAAGTTCTTTTGGTGTTGTTGTCATTATTAATTCCCTCCATATGTATAGCTTATTTTTCTATTACATTATAAGGTAGAAATATTATTTAAGTAAGGAATTAACCAAATTTTTGTATAATTTTAGTTCCATACCTGTTCGAATTGCTCTTCTTTGAAACCTACTGTCACTTTCGTACCATCCGTAACAATCGGCCTTTTCAGAAGCATCCCATCAGTCGCCAATATATCAAGCATTTCGGCTTCGGTAGCTTCCTTAAGCTTATCCTTCAAGCCCAGCTCGCGATATTTTTGTCCGCTAGTATTGAAAAACTTCTTCAACTCCAACCCGCTCGTTTTATACAATTGTTCGATTTCGGTTCGGGAAGGCGGATTTTCCGCTATATGGATCGCTTCATATTGCAGTTCATGATGATCCAGCCACTTCTTCGCATTGCGGCATGTGCCGCATTTTGGGTACCAGTATAATATTAAGCCCATCGTTTCACCACCTATCAATAGAATACCCGTTTTCACCAAGCAATACAACGAAATGCACCGGATTTGAACAAAGGAAATAAAGGGAATGCCCATTGCGGACATTCCCTTCATTGAACCATTTCATTGCTTATAGCGCGTATTTTTCCGTTTCGATTACCTTGACGGACGCTTCACGTTTTTTCGCAATGACATTGATTGGGGTATGTCTTGTCAACTTGCGAAGCGAAGAAAGCATGATGCGTAAAGTATCACCCGTTTCTACGGCAATCAAGGTTTCCTTTGCATGCTGTTCAAGTTCATTGAATGCTTCTTGAACGAAAATTTCAGTGTAAAGCACCTTTTGTTTGTTCTTCTCCAAACCAGTAGCCGCAATCGCTTTTTCCGTACGTAATACGACCGATTCCGCAGCATACGCAAGCGATACGATGTCCGCAATGTTGGAAAGGATTTCTTGCTCTTGATCAAGTTTTTTGCCGAACTTTTGCGCAGCGAGGCCAGCTGCCAAAATACCGATTTTCTTGGCGTTTCTAACAAGCATTTTTTCTTGTGCCAAAGGCTCGTCGCCAGGCTCTTCCGGCATCATCATCATTAATTCTTCCTGCAATCCTTGAGCCTTTTGAAGAAGCGGCAACTCCCCTTTAAGAGCCTTCTTCAGGAATGTCCCCGGAACAAGCAGGCGATTGATTTCATTCGTACCTTCAAAAATCCGGTTAATGCGGGAATCACGATACGCTTTTTCAATTTCGTATTCCTGCATGAAACCATAACCGCCATGTAGCTGTACGCCTTCGTCCGTTACGTAATCCAATACTTCGGAAGCGAAGAATTTATTCAATGAACACTCAATCGCATATTCTGCAACCGCAGCCGCCATTGATTTGCCATCTTTCACTTGTTCGTCCGTCAGCTTGCTTTGCCTTTGTTCGTAAAGACCGACAGTACGGTATACCGAGCTTTCCGCTGCATATATTTTTGCAGCCATCGTTGCAAGCTTCTCCTTAGTCAAATTAAAATCGGAAATTTTCGTTTTGAACTGTTGGCGTTGATTCGTATAAGCTGCTGTAATTTCAAGAGCGCGTTTAGATCCGCCGACAGCACCCACACCTAATTTATAACGGCCGATATTCAAGATATTGAAGGCGATGACGTGTCCTTTACCGGCTACACCCAAAAGATTTTCAACCGGCACCTGAACATCTTCAAGGATTAAAGTACGGGTAGAAGAGCTTTTGATGCCCATTTTCTTCTCTTCCGCACCAGTGGATACACCCTTATATTCACGCTCGACAATGAAGGCAGAGAATTGTTCGCCATCGATTTTGGCGTATACAACGAAGACATCTGCAAAGCCTGCATTAGTGATCCATTGTTTTTCTCCATTTAAAATATAGTGTGTGCCTTCGGCATTCAATTTCGCTGTCGTTTTCGCTCCTAGAGCATCAGATCCAGAGCTTGGCTCCGTTAAAGCATAAGCCGCGATTTTCTCACCAGTTGCCAATAAAGGGAGATATTTTTTCTTTTGTTCTTCATTACCGAATAATACGATTGGCAATGAGCCGATCCCTACATGTGCACCGTGCGTAATGCCGAAGCCGCCTGAAAGAGCCATTTTTTCCGTTATTAACGCAGAGCTGATTTTATCAAGTCCCAACCCGCTATATTCCTCAGGAACATCAGCACCCAATAAACCAATTTCTCCTGCATCTTTCAGTAATTTTACCGAACGGTCGAATTCGTGGTTTTCTATATGTTCAACTTGCGGCAAAATTTCATTCAAAACGAAATCTTCAGTAGTTTTGGCGATCATTTTATGTTCATCTGTATAATCTTCCGGTGTGAATACTTGATCATACGTAATATCTTCTACTAAAAAGGCTCCACCTTTAATGAGGTTTTCTGTTGTTTGATTGGACATATTATTTCCTCCTAAATGAATAATGATCATTGAATCCCCCGGAAGCAGCTGAAGGCTTCCGGGAGGATGGAATTATGCTAATAATTCAAAGACTCCAGCAGCACCCATACCGCCGCCGATACACATTGTCACGACTCCGAATTGCTGGTTTCTCCGCTTCATTTCATGTAAAAGGCTCAATGTCAATTTGGCTCCCGAACAGCCAAGCGGATGTCCTAAGGCAATCGCTCCGCCATTCACATTGACAATCTCTTCATTCAATCCGAGCTCACGAATGATCTGGATCGATTGAGAAGCGAAGGCTTCATTCAATTCAAACAAACCAATATCGGATAGTTCAAGACCTGCTAGTTTTAAAGCTTTCGGAATGGCAGCGATCGGACCGATCCCCATAATCTCTGGCGGTACACCAGCCACTGCAAAGGAACGGAACTTTCCAATCGGCTTCATTCCCAATGAAGATGCCTTCTCCCCATCCATGACCATGACCGCGGCAGCTCCATCACTCGTTTGCGATGAATTCCCTGCCGTGACGGATCCGGTAACGGAGAATGCTGGTCTCAGTTTTTTTAATACGTCCGTCGTCGTTCCTGCACGCACACCTTCATCTTGTGCAAATGTGAATGACTGTTCCTTCAATTTAAGATCTGGCCCAACCGAGCGAAGGGTTACATCAACCGGTACGATTTCGTCGTTAAATTTCCCTTCGGCAATGGCCTTGGCCGCCCTTTGGTGGCTTCTTACGGCAAAGGCATCTTGATCGTCACGGGAGATGCCATATTTTTTTGCAACAGCCTCAGCCGTGTGGCCCATCCCCATATAATATTCAGGGGCGGTTTCCGCAAGCTGCGCATTCGGACGTGTCACATGTCCCATCATCGGTACAAGGCTCATCGACTCTGCACCGCCGGCAATGACCGTATCGCTTTGGCCGAGCATGATTCTCTCCGCTCCATACGCAATGCTTTGAAGCCCGCTTGAGCAATAACGATTGATGGTTATGGCCGGTACTGTGTAAGGCAATCCTGCCAATGCGCCGATGTTGCGCGCCATGTTCAGTCCTTGCTCCGCCTCGGGCATCGCACAGCCGATAATCAGATCATCAATGTTCCCTTCATAATTTCCTGCACGTTTTAACGTTTCCTTTACAACCAATGCTCCTAGGTCATCTGGACGAACATTAGCAAGAGAACCTTTCTTCGCTCTTCCTACCGGAGTCCTTGCTCCAGCAACTATTACCGCTTCTTTCATGAGGATCCCCCTAACTCATTTTTAAGCTATCAATCCATTAAGCTTCTTTTTTGTTTTCACCATCTATTCCAGCCAAACATCAGTTGCGAAGTGGTTTTCCTTTAACGAGCATGTGCTGCATCCTTGCTTGGGATTTCGGAGTCGAAATCAGTTTCAGGAACGCTTGTTTCTCAAGGTTCAAGATATACTGTTCATCCACTTCCGTACCATATGGAAGTTTGCCCCCGGAGAGGACGTATGCAAGCTCTTTCGCTATCACAAGATCATGTTCGGATAAGAATCCGGAAAGGCGCATCGATTCCGCCCCCAATAGAAGTGCGGCATATCCCGTTTCGCCCACGACAGGAATCTTCGTCCGGACTGGAGCGGTATACCCTTGTTCATGCATGGAAAGTACTGCCTGCTTCGCATCATACAGCTGATGGTCCGCATTCACGCTGATTCCATCAGTGGAATTGAGGAAATTATTCCCGCGTGCCTCCTCGGCGGATGTCGAAACTTTTGCCATCGCGACCGTTTCAAAAACTTGGTTGGCGACTTTCTGCAAGTCAAAGTCGACGCCCTTTGGCATATTCTTCAACGTTTTCACGTAAAGCTCCTTCGTTCCGCCACCGCCTGGGATCAACCCGACACCAGCTTCGACAAGGCCCATATAGGTTTCTGTCGTCGCCTGGATGCGTGCAGCAGGAAGCGATACTTCGGCACCGCCGCCAAGAGTCATATTGAACGGAGCCACCACTACAGGAACGGCACTGTACTTAATTTTCAGCATGGCCTTTTGGAATTGGCTGATGACCATATCCAGTTCGAAAATATTGTCATCCTGCGCTTCCATCAGCATCATCGCAATATTGGCACCTACGCAGAAGTTTTTGCCTTGATTTCCGATTACCAAGCCTTTGAAATTCGCTTCCGCTTCATCGACTGCCGCATTGATCATTTGCATGATATCAAGACCGATTGCATTATTCGGAGATGTGAATTCCAGCAGAGCAACCCCATCGCCGATATCGATCAAGCTTGCACCGCTGTTTTTCTTGATGACGCCCTTTTGCTTCTTGATCGCTTTAAGATTGATCACTTTAGGGTTTTCGACAAGCTCTTTATATTCACCATTATCATAGTAATGATTGACGCCATTTTCCTCTTTATAGAATGAAGTGATTCCTTTGGCGAGCATTTCCTTCACCCATTGAGGGACCATGACACCCTCGGATTCCATCCTTGCCACAGATTTCTCTACACCGATGGCATCCCAAGTTTCAAAAGGACCCGTGGACCATCCGAAGCCCCATTTCATCGCTTGATCGATTGCCACGATATCATCGGCGATGTCGCCAAGCAGTTGGGCAGAGTACACAAGCACCGGATTCAGCACGTTCCACAGCAATTGGCCGGTTCGGTCATCACTATAAACAAGCGCTTTCATTTTGTTTGCCAAGCCCTTGGCCTGTTTAGCACTTTCAATGGAAGGCGTTTTTAGTTTCTTTCGTGCTTCATACTCAAGAGTCTCGGGATTCAATTCAAGGATCTCCTTGCCTTTTTTCAAGAAGAAGCCTTGGCCTGACTTGCTTCCAAGCCATCCCTTCTCTAGCATTTCTTTCATGAAAGCAGGAATGCTGAAAACTTCTTTTTCTTCCCCGTCCACTTGGTCATAAACGTTTTTCGCAACATGGGCGAAAGTATCCAAGCCAACTACATCGAGTGTACGGAAAGTCGCGCTAGTGGCCCTTCCGATCAGCGGGCCGGTTACGGAATCGACTTCACCAACACTGTAGCCGCCTTTTTGCATTTCCCGGAGAGTGACCAACAAGCCGTAGGTGCCAATCCGGTTTGCGATGAAGTTTGGTGTATCCTTGGCTTCGACGACCCCTTTTCCGAGTACATCCTCGCCAAATTGTTTCATATATTCAAGCACTTCTGGAGAAGTTGCTTTAGTAGGTATGATTTCCAGCAATTTTAGGTAGCGCGGCGGATTGAAGAAGTGTGTTCCCAGGAAATGCTTTTGGAAATCCTCTGAACGGCCTTCCTTCATCGCCTCGATTGAAATTCCGGATGTATTCGACGAAATAATGCTTCCAGGCTTACGATGCTCATCAACTTGGGCAAAGACACTTTTCTTCACTTCCAGCTTCTCGACGACCACTTCGATGACCCAATCGACATCCTTTAAACGGCTAATATCATCTTCCAGGTTTCCCGCCTCGATCAACGCAAGATTTCCCTTTGCCGATAGCGGTGCCGGCTTTTGTTTTAAAAGCTTAGTAATCGCAGTTTGACTGATGCGGTTACGTACTTGTTTATGTTCTAATGTTAGTCCCTTTTTCTTTTCATCCTCTGTAAGTTCACGAGGTACAATATCCAATAATAAAGTCGGAATGCCGATGTTAGCAAGGTGTGCAGCAATCCCTGATCCCATAACTCCTGACCCTAGAACAGCAGCCTTTCGTATTTGTCGAACCAAGTTCATATCCCCCTTACGCAATGTATTGAATGAATGCTCATTCATTTTTAATCCAAAAAAATTTTGAATATTTTTTCTTATTACTAATATAGAATATATTTGGAAATTCCGCAATGATTAAACAGGAAAAAAATATTTTTTTATCCATCTTCCTTTGGTTATTTCTTCACTATTCAGTAGAAAATAACGAGCAGGAGGTGACCTATAAAATGAAACGTAAAAATAATCCTTCCAAAGCGGCTGTTAGTGCAGCAAGCGTCAAAGGCAATGCTGGCCCTGGCGGCGAACGTCAGCATGGGATCAACAAAGTGAACAGCCAGAACAATCAGTTCAAAAAATAAACGTCCTTCACGGGAGCCGGCCCACATCCGGGGCGGCTCCCAATTGCTATCTCCTGAATAACCCCTTTAAAACGAAAACCATATTCGCCGGTCTCTCCGCAAGACGGCGCATGAAATATCCATACCAATCCGTTCCATATGGAACATAAACCCTTACCTTGTATCCTTCTTCGACGAGCTCAAGCTGCTTTTCATTACGGATGCCATACAACATTTGAAATTCAAATGAATCACTCGCGATTCCGTGAGTCTTTACCAGTTCCTTCGTATAATCAATGATCTTATCGTCATGTGTGGCAACCGCTGTGTAATTTCCATTCAATACATGCTGCTTGATGATTTTCTTGAAATTTTCATCGACAGCTTTTTTCTCGGCAAACGCCACTTCCCTAGATTCTTTATAAGCTCCCTTAACAAGCCTTAGATTCGGATGATAGGCATTCAGCTCGGCAATATCCTTTTCCGTCCGATATAAATAAGCCTGTATGACAGTCCCTAATTCATTATATTCAGCCTTTAAGCTTTTGAATACATCCAAAGTCGGCTGACAGCGCGGAAAATCTTCCATATCTAGAGTGACGAAAACATGATTGTCCTTGGCTTCTTCCAAAATCCTCCTCATATTATCCATGACCACTCGTTCGGACACATCCAAGCCCATCGATGTCAACTTCAAAGAAAGCTGTGAATCCAACTTCTCTCTGCCGATCATGCGAATGGCTTCAATACACTGATCTGCCATCTGCCTTGCCTCTTGTTCGTCCTCGATGAATTCCCCTAAATAATCGATGGTTACAGCAAGCCCCTTCCGGTTTAAATCGGCAATGACAGCCAAGGCCAATTCCAATGACTCCCCAGCAACGAAACGAGATGCCCCGAACCGCAGCCCATATTTCTTGGCTGCCCTCGTCATGCTTTTATTTTTGGACAAAAACAAGAAAAGTCTCTTCATCATTCGCTCCATCTGCATTCCCCTCCAAATGATTTTTCGGAAAATCGATGCACAAGATCATTTTACCATTTAATTCAATTTTCAAATATTCAGAAGCGAGAATAAAAAGTTTCATCCGGGGAAAATTAAAGGCGTTTAATGAACACTCAAAGGAGGCAGGATGAATGGAACAGCAAAATTCTTTTAACAGCCAACAGCAGTCCACAGGCTATATGAAGCAGCCGCCGGAAATGGTATCGGTAAAAGACAGCTTATACCTGAGCGATATGCTTTCATGGAATCTCAATGCGATCAAAAAAGCTCATTTCTTTGCCACACAATGCAAAGATCCTCAAATCATTGACGCATTAAATCGCTGTGGACTCATGCATCAGCGTCATTACGATACGATTTTGAACCATCTGGACCCAAACCAAACTCAAAGTCAACAACAATTCCAATAAAGGAGGGTTCTTGATGCCCAATCAAAACAAAGTCCAAAACCCAGAAACTCCCGTGGCAAAAACCCCGCAAATGAACGACAGGGACTTTATAAATGATATGCTCACTACCGAGAAATACTTCTGTAACTCCTTATCTGTTTCCTTGCATGAAATGAGCAACCAAATGTTATTCCAAGACATTTTCTCCATTTCGAAAGAAAACCAGGAAATGCAACGGGAACTCTATAACATCATGTTCGAAAAAGGCTGGTACGGCTTAGAAAAAGCGCAGCCTGACAGCTTAAGCCAATCCTATCAGCAATTTTCAGGATACAAAAGCCAATTCCCATACGGCTCGAACATTCAATAAAGATCACTGCAGGAGCTGGCTTTCAGCTCCTTTTTCCTTTCTGCAAACAAAGCCGGCCCGCAATAATGCACGAGGAAAACGCCGCATTTTTTCGGTAAGCTCTGAATTTGCGAGTAAACTCCTCGATTTCGCGAATAAAACCACTAATCTCGCGAATAAACACTCCAAATTCGCGAATAAACTCCCCATTTTCGCGAGAAAAACCGCCAAACCCGCGAGTAAGCACGCCATCTTCGCCAGGTTTCCCCCCTTTTTCGGCCAGAACGCTTGATTTCCTTGAGAAAATGCGACATTTTTTCGGTTAACTCTAAATTTACGAGTAAACTCCTCGATTTCGCGAATAAATACTCCAAATTCGCGAGTAAAACCGTCAAACTCGCGAGTAAACTCCCCATCTTCGCCAGGTTTCCCTCCTTTTTCGGCCAGAACGCTTGATTTTCCTTGAGAAAACGCCGCATTTTTTCGGTAAGCTCTGAATTTGCGAGTAAACTCCTCGATTTCGCGAATAAAACCACTAAACTCACGAATAAGCTCCCCATTTTCGCGAATAAAACCGCCAAACCCGCGAGTAAACTCTCCTTTTTCGTCCAGAAGAAGACGCTCTAAAATATAGGCAACACCCACACTAACCCAGATACGCCCCAAAACCTTTTTGCGAAGTTTTTCTTCTGTTCAAAAAAAAACACCCCTTATAAAGGGGTGCATCACAAGATGGTCCGTTTTTTCTTTAAATGTCGGTTGAGAACATGTACTTCTTATAGTGATACCGGATGCTGAATATCAAGCCCATGGCCATCATATTACCCATTAGCGAGCTTCCTCCGTAGCTGATGAATGGAAGCGGGATGCCGGTAATCGGTAAAAGGCCGACCGTCATGCCGATATTTTGAAAGACGTGGAACGTCAGCATGCTTATGACTCCAACACAGAGATATGTATAGAAGTTATTTTTCGTATCCATCCCCGTCTTGGTGATGTGATATATCAATAGGAAGAACAAGGAGATTATGATACTTGAGCCGATGAAGCCAAATTCTTCACCGATGATACTGAAAATGAAATCGGAATGACTCTCGGGCAGATACACTTCCCTTGAGCCGATGCCTTTTCCAGTTGTCTGGCCTGAGCCGATGGCCAATAAGGACTTGGTTAAGTGATACCCTTCCGCGCTCGCATAGTTGTATGGGTCGAGCCAGGAATAGATCCGGCCAAACTGATAGGTTTTTACCCCTAGGTATTTTTCCAGGATCTCCGGCTTCCAAAGGACAAAGTAGAGGATGGTCGAAGCGACGACGATCCCGCCTGAAATGATTGGCAGCAGGATTTTCCAGGATATCCCTGATATGAAAATCATGCCGATCATGATGGACAGGATGACAAGTCCAGTGCCCAAATCCGGCTGTTGCATGATTAACATGAGCGGGGCACCGGTGACAATGCCAATCTTGATGAGCAGCCAAAAGTCCGTTTGAATGGTTTTCAGCGTGTTTTTTAGATGATGGTTCGAGATGACATTCGCCAAGGCTAAAATCAGGAAAACCTTCATGAATTCCGAGGGCTGAATCGAGCCGATTCCTGGAATGACGAACCAGCTTCTTGCACCATTTATATTAGGTACGATGGTGGTTGGCATAAGGATCAGCAAAAACAGCAAAAACAATCCGAAGCCGTAGGCATACCAGGATATCTTTTTTAACTGATCTGAATCAAGCGTGATAAAACCCAAAACGATTCCAATTCCTACTATATACCAAAAAATTTGTTTAATTAAAAAGTTTTCCGCGTACTGTCCAGTCGTTTGGGCACTGTAGATCGCTAAGCAGCTTCCAACGCATAATAACAGCAATATCGTGACTAAAGAAAAATCTATTCGTGATGAAAATTTATTTTGTTCTTCCATACTTAACTCTCCCTTAAAAAGGCTCCTGCGATACATCTTCAAATACACTTATTCATTATACTTTAAACAAATAAAATCACAACTATATCGAAGAATAGTTTACGGGCCAATCCGCATGAAGCCTTTCAGACAGGAAAATTAAGCATGAATTCCCTTCGATTTCCTTCGTTTCAGGAGTCTGCTCACCAATCCATGGCTAGGGGAAAAGAGAAAGGCCAATCCGAATAAGGAAGCGGCTGCGCCCACCATACATCCGGATATCGAGGCATCCAAAATGGTAGCTGAGTAGTAACCGATGACGGAGCTTAACACGCCGATCACGATACTGACTTTGATCATCCCGCTTAAACACTCTGACAATAAATATGCCGTCGCAGCGGGAATGATGAGCATTCCAACCACTAAAATCGAACCTACACTATCAAAAGAAGCTACGGTAGTCATAGAAATGAGGCTCATCAATAAATAATGAAACAGCAGAACCGGAATCCCCATGGCGGCGGCAAGTGCAGGATCGAAGGATACAAGCTTGAACTGTTTGAAGAAAACGAAAATCAAGATGAGGTTCAGGATAAAGCAGCTTCCCACAATCCAAACGGCTTTCGGCCCGGCCTCCATTCCGCCAATTGTCATCGTGTTCCACGGAGTATAGGCGATTTCCCCATACAGGACGTGCTCAAGGTCAAAATCTATTTGTTGTGTATACAAGCTCACCAGTACGATTCCCGCTGCGAAGAGTGAAGTGAAGACGATGCCGATCGCCGCGTCGGATTGAACGCCGGAAGATTGGAAAAGCTGGATCAAGAATACTGTAAGCAAACCTAGCGCCGCTGCCCCGATCAGCATCGGAATGGAGTCACGGGTCCCGGTTATCAAAAAGGCCAATACGATTCCCGGTAACACGGAATGACTGATGGCATCACCTATCAAAGTCATTTTCCTCACGATTAAAAAACAACCTAGAACACTGCAGGAGCTCGCCACCAATGCTCCAACTAAGATAATCCAAAAATCATTCATGATGTATGTCTCCCTTTCCTTCTATCCTGTTCGAGGGAATAATTCTTTTTCAAGGATACCCTTCTCCATACAGATGAAAGCACTCCACGTTTAGGTGCAAAAAGCATGGAAAAGAAAAACCATGCAGTCGCCGATAAGACGATCAACGGGCCTGTCGGCAAATTATTGACGGACGTGCTGATAAGCGTGCCTGACACACCGCTCAGCATTCCGAATATTCCGGACAGGATGACCATGATATGCAGGCGCTCGGTCCAATATCTGGCGGAAACTGCAGGTGTGATCAGTAAGGATGCCATCAATACGACACCGACGGCTTGGATGCCGATCACGACAGCTGCCACAATCAGCATCATGATGAAATAATCAAGGAAAACGACCGGTAATCCCATTCCTTTGGCAAACCCTGGGTCAAAGGATAGTAATTTGAATTCTTTAAAAAACAACGTACAAGTGACAATTAGTATAAAGGAAACCGTCATCATCATATATACATCGGACATGACCATCGAGGCCGTCTGCCCGAACAGGAACGTATCCAGCCCGCTCTGGTTTCCATACTCGCTCTGCTGGATTTGCGTGAGCATGACGATCCCAAAGCCAAAGAAGGAGGATAACACGATTCCCAAAGCCGCATCCTGCTTAATCTTACTGTACCTCGTGAGTACACTTATCAAAAAAACAGCCACTAAACCTGCCAATGCCGCACCAATAAGAAAGAAGGAAGTCGATTTCACCCCAGTCAGCAGAAAAGCGACGCAGATGCCGGGCAACGCTGCATGCGCCAGCGTGTCTCCAAGCAAAGACTGCTTTCTGAGATATGCAAAGCTTCCGATGACCCCACTGCTTAACCCGAGGAACATCGTGCCAAGCAAAATCCATCTCGTATTTGGATCAGTGATGATATCCAGTACATTCATCGTGAACACCTCATTTCAATAACAAGCCTGACTTTGCATCTGGCAATATCGCTAAGCGGCCTCCATAGGTTTCCTGCAAATATTCGGGAATGAACACTTCTCCAGTCGGGCCAATTTTCATCAATCTTTTATTCAATAGCATCGTCCAGTCGAAATATTCCTTGACTGTCGATAGATCATGGTGCACGACTAGAACCGTTTTTCCTTTTTCCTTCAATTCCATCAGCAATTGGATGATTGCTTTCTCGGTTGCTGCATCGACCCCCACGAACGGTTCATCCATAAAGTAGATATCCGCTTCCTGGGCCAACGCACGAGCCAGGAAAATCCGCTGCTGCTGTCCGCCCGAGAGCTGGCTGATCTGACGGTTGGCATATTCGGTCATACCCACCTTATCGAGGCATTCCATCGCCTTTTGCCGTTCAGCCTTGCCAGGACGCTTCAGCCAGCCAAGGTGGCCATATCTCCCCATCATCACGACATCGAGGGCATTGGTCGGAAAATCCCAATCCACTGATTCCCGCTGCGGTACATAGCCGATGCTCTTTCTCATCGACTTATACGTAGAGCCCTTGATTGTGATGTCTCCGGATAATTTCGGAACCAATTCGAGTATCCCCTTGATCAAAGTCGATTTCCCTGCTCCGTTAGGGCCGATGATACCGATTAAATTCCCTTCCGGCACCTCGAATGAGACATCCTCCACAACCGGTTTTTTATGATAAGCGATCGTTAAATTCTCAACCTTCAAAGCCGCTTGCTCCATTTTTTCTCCCCCTTATTTCAAAGCATGGACGATCGTGTCTGTATTATGACGGACCATTCCTATATAGGTTCCTTCCTCCGTACCTTTTTCACCCATCGCATCCGAGAATAATTCACCGCCGATTTTCACGCTATGGCCCTGCTTGGCAGCTCCTTGAATGACAGCCTCTATCGCCTTCCTCGGAACGCTGGACTCTATGAAAATCGCTTTTATTTCGTTCTTCACCAGGTAATTCCGCATATCCGTCACATCTTTTGATCCATATTCCGACAATGTGTTGATTCCCTGAAGCCCCCTTACGTCCAAACCATATGACTGCCCGAAGTAACCGAAGGCATCATGCGCTGTAACAAGCACCCGTTGGTCTTCCGGAATTTTATTTATTTCGTCCTGAACGTACCGATCCAGCTCCTCCAACTGCGAAACATATTTTTCATAATGCGAGAGATAGTCCGCTTCATGATCTGGGTCATTGGCAATCAATTCCTTCTTCACCGCCCCTGCAGCAACGATCCATAGCTTCACATCAAACCAAACATGGGGATCATGTTCCGTTGCACTTACTTTACGAAGCTGGTTTTCCTTAAAATCCTCCGTTACGGCGATCGTCGGTTTATTCTTGCCCATCATTTCAAAAATATCGGTCATCTTCCCCTCCAGATGGACTCCGTTATAAAAAATCATATCGGCCGAATCCAGAGTCTTCACATCACCTTGAGTCGCCTTATATAGATGGGGATCGACACCTGGTCCCATTAAACTAGTGACCTCAACATGTTTGCCGCCGATATTCTCAGCCAAGTCCCCAATCATTCCTGTTGTGGCGACGACCTTCAACTTGCCATTGCCTTTATCCTGTTTGGCCGTGTCATTGCCGCATCCTGTTAAGATCAGCACTGCAGCAAGCACCCCTCCGATCGTTTTTAGAAACCCCATCCAAATACCCTCCCTTTTTTATCATTCTAAAATTTTTTACCTAATGCAAATTTTAATGTAAATTTTTTTATATTGTCCTATATACTAAAAAGTTTCCTTCACACAACTTATTTTATACTATACACAAATATTCGAAAAGAGTGCAACTTTTTTACTTTCCAATGATTTTCCCCAACACAAATACTGCTCGGAATGCTTCATTCCCAGCAGTAAAGATGGTGTTTTTACGAAACGATGGAGACAGGGTTATATAACGGGGCGTGAAAGGTGAATATAAAGCAGAGGACTTTTTTCAAAACCGATTATCCGAGGTGCGCTGTGCATTTGAAGATCATCATTTTTCCGGTTTCAAGGATATTGCCAAGTACGCCAATCCCAATTCGATTCCGCAAAGCGCGATCAGGGTGATTAATGTTTGAATCATTTCGATTTCCTCCTCCCTCAAGACCTAAATCAATCTTAAAGGATGAAACCCATATCATAACAACCCCCCATGCCAAAATATATCCAGCGGAAACAACTGCAATCTTGCCCTGAAATGGGTTTCATAAGGTACAATATCATAAAAGAAAAACGGTGATCCCATGACAAATATAAAAGAAATTGCCCAATTTGCCGGTGTATCCGTCTCAACGGTATCTCGTGTATTGAATAATCATCCGTATGTTAGCCCAGATAAAAGAGAAAGTGTCTTACAAGCGATTGAACGATTGAATTATACGCGAAATATCAATGCCATTCATCTTTCAAAGGGGAAAACGAACCTTTTGGGCATCATTCTCCCCTTCACCAATCATCCGTATTACGGGGCTATCGTGAATGGAATCACGAAGCAGGCGAATGCAATCGGATACCATATCGTCATCTTTCAAACCCATTATGAAAGAGAGAAGGAAATTCAAGCCTTGAATATGCTGCAAATGAAGCAACTTGATGGTATTATCATCTGCTCCCGGATTTCGGAAATGAAAGTCCTCCTAAGTTATCAAAAATACGGACCGATTATCTTATGCGAAGATACGGCTCAGGCTGAATTGTCATCCATCAGCATCGACCATTATGCAGCCTTTTCCTGTGCACTTGAATACGTGATCGCTAAAGGATATACGAAGATCGGCTACAGTCTCGGCCGTAAAAAAAGCAGGAACAGTTATCTTCGGACAAAGGCCTTCAACGACATCATGACCAAGCACCAGCTTATGAACAATCAAGAGTGGCTATTCGAGGGCAGTTACCATATCAAGGACGGGGTCCAGCTGTTCCAGCAATGGAGTTCGCTGCCAAACAAGCCGGAGGCCATCATCATCACGAATGATGACACGGCGGCCGGATTCATCCTTACCGCCAATAAATCCGGCATAAGGGTGCCTGAAGATGTAGCCATCCTCGGCTTCAATAATGATAGCCTCAGTGAGATGCTCGATATCTCGACCATTTCCTTACCCCTGGAGTGGATCGGAAAAATGGCGGTGGATTTATTCGAGAATCCCGGTATCATTAAACATGTGAAACTGGACTACGCCCTTATTAAAAGAAAGACCGTGTAATGTCGGCAGTAGGGAGATGATTCTGCCCGCCTAGGAAAAAATAACCACTAAAATTAACCATTGCTATATCTTTGAGATTATTTTATAATTTCAATATAGTAAAGTTTACTCAAGCATTAGCAATCTATCAACGATTGCATGAGTAAAAATCGTACGACGTTTTCTATTAAAGAGACGCAACGATTCATCATAATTGAATACTTCCTCATTTACCGATGAGTTAGAGGCTGCAGCTTACAAGAGTATAACGGACGAGATTCAGGAAAATTGAAGACTCCGTTAAAAAGGGTAAGTTGCCGAAGTTAGGGTATATTCCATGTATATTCTCGCTGGCGGTGTTGCCGAACAGGAACATCACTGTCACGTTTTTTAAAAGCGTGGGGAGCTATCTTCGGAAGGATAAACGGGTTTATTATAAACAGCCGTCGATCTTTTTCGACTGCTGTTTTTTGTTTTTTCCGTATCCTTCCAATAAAAAAGGAGTGTAACATCAATTGTCAAATTCTCAGCCAACATCAAGCCCCACTGAATTGAAAAGGAGCCTGAAAGCGCGGCACTTAATGATGATTTCATTAGGTGGCACGATTGGAACAGGTTTATTCTTAGCAAGCGGCGGCGCCATCCATTCGGCCGGTCCCGGCGGTGCCCTTGTGGCATATGCAGTCATCGGCATCATGGTTTATTACTTAATGACAAGTCTTGCAGAAATGGCAGCATACATGCCAGTGGCCGGTTCGTTCCGTGTCTATGCATCCAAATTCGTCGATCCTTCCTTCGGTTTTGCAATCGGTTGGAACTATTGGTATAACTGGGCAATCACCATTGCTGCCGAATTGGCAGCCGTTGTCCTGATCATGAAGTTCTGGTTTCCTGATACGCCTTCGTTTATCTGGAGTGCCATTGCCCTGATCATGATGTTCCTTATCAACTACATGTCCGTTAAAGGTTTTGGCGAAGCCGAATTCTGGTTTGCCATGATCAAAGTCGTAACAGTGATCATCTTCCTGATCACAGGTGTTCTGATCATTCTTGGAATCATGGGCGGCAAGGACCCCATCGGTTTCTCCAACTTCACGATGGGCGAGGGGCCCTTTAATGGAGGCTTTTTCACGATTTTAGGCGTTTTCATGGCTGCCGGTTTTTCATTCCAGGGCACGGAATTGCTTGGAGTGACGGCGGGAGAAAGCGAAGATCCGGAAAAAAACATTCCCAAAGCGATCAGATCCGTTTTCTGGCGGATTATCTTATTCTACATCCTTGCCATTTTCGTCATTGGCATGATCATTCCGTTTACGGATTCACGTCTGCTTAGTGAAGATGTTGCCGTCAGTCCTTTCACGCTAGTCTTCGAGCGTGCCGGTCTTGCCTTTGCAGCCTCCATCATGAACGCGATCATCTTATCATCCGTACTTTCTGCCGGTAACTCTGGCATGTATGCCTCAACCCGTATGCTCTGGGACTTGGCACGTGACGGGAAAGCGCCGAAATTCCTTGGCAAGCTGGATAAACGGGGAGTTCCGGTCAATGCACTTATCGTCACTGCTTTAGTTGGCTGCCTTGCATTCCTTGCTTCATTTTTCGGGGATGGCGTCGTGTATATCTGGTTATTGAATGCTTCCGGCATGGCCGGCTTCGTTACCTGGGTAGGGATCGCGATTGCCCACTATCGGTTCCGCAAAGCATATTCAGCCCAAGGGCTTGACTTGAATGCATTGCCGTATAGGGCCAAAGGATTCCCATTCGGTCCCATCTTTGCACTTGTTCTATGCATCATCATTATCATTGGACAAGGCTACCAAGCCTTCACAAGCGACGGGATCGACTGGAATTCCATGTTCGTATCCTACATCGGCTTGTTTTTATTCTTCGCCCTATGGTTGGGTTATAAATGGAAGCATAAAACGAAAGTCATTCCCCTTGAGGAATGCGATCTTAAAACGAAATGATCCATATAAAGGACCCGGTCTCCGCCATTTAGGGGGAAGCCGGGTCCTTTTCTCATTTCATTGGCCGATTCCGCTTCCCTCCAGCGATTAAAATTGCCCACCCCATCCAGCAATACCTTATTAAAAGGGGGAACTTCCGGATATTCTTCGTTCATTCCGAGATTCCCGTTTGAATCATTTCGATATTCAAATCCACTTCGATCGGAATATGAGGGTACACCTCTTCCCAATGTTTACGATTGAAATTCCTCGTTTTACTTTTAGCATGATCACCGAGTGCCAGCGGATCTATATTATACCTTTGAAACATGGTCACCATCTCATTCAGTTTCTTACCGAGGATACGTTCCGCTTTGGCTTCTATCTTGTTCACGTCGACGGGTTTGTTCAAGTCGAAGCCTTGAACCTCCAGCAGATTTGCTTTCAATTCCACTTCAATCCTGGCCTTCGGGTTCCGATTGGCATTCGTGATGCGATAACGGACACGTGATTCCACATTATCGATAGTTGTATAATCATTTTCCTTCCATTTAATTTCATAACTCCCCAATTTAAAATTTTCACTAAGGATCTTGAATAAAAAACCGTCCTCATAAGGAATGTATTTGCCAATATATTGATCCCTTTTAAACAGGGCGATCCCTTTCACGATTATTTGGTCGTCCGCCTTTTCCAATAAGGGCATGACCGGATCGATGCCGTTACCATGACTTGCATATAAATACTTATGTAAATCTACATCAGTCAAATTCGTCCTCATATTCTGTTCGATCAACTCTTTTACTTGAACGCCTGGAGTCCTGACCATTTTCGGCTCCATCCTTACGACATCCTCCGCTTTGCCATCAACGATCGCCAAAAACAGGTCCCTTCCCACCATCGGGTCACGCCGATATGTATCTACATAATCATTCAGCCCTCTTCTAGCCAATTCATCACCGTACAGGATGACTGTCAGTCTCCCGCCGACGATGGGAAATGGCGTTTTGGCATTTTCTTGCTGCCGAGTGGCGTTTATATCATGGGAAATCGCTTCATATACCTCTTTCCCTAGATCCGCTTCCTCTCCTGGCTGGGGCACACTGACAACGACTGTACTTTTGATTTTATCCTCACCAGCATCGTCATAGCCGACGATTTCAGCGATTAAAATATCCTCCAATATTTGCTTTTCCACTCCGCACGCCGACAGTATGATGCAGCATGATGCAATCAAGAGCAATTTGAAGTTCATGGTTTATGGCCCCTTACTTTATAAACGATCGTCTGTGATAAGAATAAAAGCGGAAGATACACATAAATGATATAAAATCCTATACGTGAACTGATCGTGTTGAACAAGTCGATCTTATGACGGTTATCCAAGAAAAGGCAGGCAACTAAAATGACGAGCAAAAACATAACCAACAACTTCCTCTGCCTAACCCCGAATGCCCTTTTTGCCGTCCTGCTTGCTGCCCAGATTCCTAGGCAAATATTCGGCAGCACCATGAACAGCCATAGAGAAACGCCGATGTATTCAAACCTCTCAATGAACGGAAGGTCGGCGATTTTCCATAAGGTCAAGGTTGCCCAAATGACATCCTTCAGCTGATCCCGATGGTAGTAGGCAATGGAAACGATAAAGGAGTTTAGATATACCGCCATGGTGAACAGCACCCCTAAATGCGCCCACTTTTGCGAATGGTCACGCTTTTTGATGAATGGATAATAAATCAGGAGTAATTCAAACCCAAGATAATTCAACGTCATATTCTTGCAGGCCTTCATGATTTCCAAAAAGGAATGATCAAAAACGGGACCCAAATTTTCAATATGGGCGTGTTTTAACGGAAAATAGTTCAAAAGGATTAAGGGCGAAGTGATTACGAGTCCGATCAAACATAAACCGGTAATGACCCTGAACCCTCCCACAACAAAGCTATACACGAGTATCAGGATGATGCTTAAAAGCATGAGGATATTCACCCCTGGGAACATCCAAACCTGAATCACCTCCAAATACGTCCTGACAATGATGATGGTAATGGCGGTAAAGTAGAGGATGAAAATAATATTGAAGGCATTTCCTGCCCACTTCCCAAACAAATCGTGATGGATGGCAACCAAATCTAGCGTTTGTGTACCTCTGCCCAGCATCTTATAGCACATCCAAACCAGGATATTGATGGTCAATCCTGAAATGATGATCGAAATCCATGCGTCCTGGCCAGCCTCTTTCGCGATGAACCGTTCGAATCCCAAAACCCCTACGCCAATCTGCATGCCTGGCATAAGGAAGAAAACAAAAAATGTTGATATCAGCTTCGTTTCATTTGGTTTGATTTCCATACCCTCTCACCGCTTTCCGGACCTTATTCATCAATATCCCTCTGTGAACTTTTGGATTCAACCTTCTTCCTTATCCTGACTCGATCTTCCGTTCGCAGAAATTGCGGGCGTTTTTTCTGCTTTGAAAAAGGCAGGCGAATTAAACTATCTTTAAAGTCATGAAATCGCATCGGGTAAAGCGGCTCTAAATAGGGGCTGCCAAGCGAAGTCAATTTCAACAAATGGCTTAAAATGAAGGCACTGCATAAAACCAGGCCGAACAGTCCATATAACTGGGCTGCAAGCAGGAAAGGGAAGCGGATGAGGCGAATCGTATTGCTGATTTGATATATCGGTACCGTAAAGGATGCAAGGGCCGCCAAAGCAACGAGCATCAACAAGACGTTACTGACAAATCCTGCTTCCACAGCAGCTGTGCCAATGACGATACCGCCGACAATGCCGATCGTCGAACCGACCTTTGCAGGAAGCCTGACCGCCGCTTCCCTGAGAAGCTCGATCGTTCCTTCAAGTACGATCGCCTCCAAGATCGGAGGAAATGGAATCACTCCCCTTGACGATATTAAAATCGGCAAAAGATCAGTTGGTATCACCTGATAATGATAGGTGATGACGGCAACATACAGGGACGATGAAAAAATGGAAAAGAGAACGGCAAATAGGCGGATCAAACGAAAGGAAGTGCCGAGGTTCCAAATTTGCAAGTAATCTTCGAATGACGAAAAAAACGAAATGATCGTATTGGGACCGACCAATGCATGAGGCGACCCATCAAGCATGATCCCTATTTTCCCTTCCGATAATACGGTGGCGAGATGATCCGGCCGCTCCGTATCTATCAGCTGCGGAAACATGGAATTCCGATTATCCGTGATCATCTGGCTCACAAACGAAATGTCGACGATCGTGTCATAATCTATATCAGCGATTCTTTGCATCACCGTTTCTACAATCTGTTGATTAACGATGCCGTCCATATAGAGCACAACTAACTTTGTTTGCGAGATGCTCCCCACCCGAAATTCCCTGGAGCGCAGTTCGGGAGAGGGTAACCGATTACGAATCAGATTCAAATTCGTATCGAGCGATTCAACAAAGGCTTCCTTCGGTCCAGCCACCGTATACTCAGACTCGGGTATCGAGGTTTGCCTCTTCACACTTTGAACGCAAGGAATGAGCAAACACGAATCATCAGCCTTTCTTGATTGAATCATGACTGATCCTGCCATGACCATTCGTTGGATGATGACGATATCCGAGGTCACTTTCATATTTTCCATTGGAATGTCGCTTTTTAATTGCTGAAGACTCTTCATTGGCTGATTATTGATAACAGCCAGTATATGTTCATGCAGCTTTTGATCACTGACCAGTGAATCGAAAAAAGAAATCGTATAGCCATCCTCATCGGGGAATTGGAAGGTTAGAAAATCATTGGATGCTTCAAACAGCTTACGCAATCGCTGAAAATCCTTGGGTGTTTCCTGAAAAGCGGCTACCTCATTTTCTTTTTTGACCTTAAAAAATCTCACACTCCCACCCCCTAATGACAGATCCTCCAGTTTTCTGTTAGTGTAACCACTCTCTTTAAAGTTACTCAAAGCTGCCTAAAAAAGGAAAAGGCCTCCCGGATTTCATGCCTTTTTAAAAGCATGAATCACGGATAGGCCCTTGCACTCGATTTACTTACCTTGAACTTGGAAAAATGCGGGTTACAAGCTCACGGAATTCATCAGCGAATCCTGCAACAGGTTTTCCATTTTGTATGTCATTCGCATACCCATCCATCCTTTGAACAAAGTCAGGATTCGTCGATACATATACTTTATCCACCGATGAATCGGCTCCTCTTACTGCATCTGCCACTTTATTCTTCAAGTCCTTCGAGATATCTTTAGCTCCACTATTGTCATTGAGTACAGCTCCTACATATGCATGATGATCCGTCACAATGACCCTGGCGCTCTTTATTTCCTTTAGAGCCTCGACACGGTTGGAGATATCATCGGAAACCCTCATATCGCTTACGTCATTAGCATTATTTTGCATGTTATTAACATTTTGCCTCGTGTCACTAACATTCATTGGATTTTCATAATTATTTTGGTTCGTGCGATTCAGACCAAGATTCTCACTTGCTCCTTCTTTAGTATTGGAATTACAGCCTGTTATCACCAATGCCACCATCGCACTTGATATTATCGCTTTATAATTCATCCTTACACCCCTCTCTAATGGTTTAACGTTACTATTTGCATGGAGGAGGTGAATTATTCGAAAAAATCGATATCATCAAGTGCGATACATTCGTACGGCGTTAAAATTTGACCGTTTCATTGCACTGCAGGCACTTAGCCTTCGATATCCCCTTAAATGGGAACACAAAAAAATACCGTCTGCAAAATACAGACAGTATCTCCTTTAAGTTGCTTTTCCCAGGCTTTCCTTCCACTCTTGAAAGTGCTAACGGATTACCCATCACTTCTTTTTCTGATGCTCAGCTTATCGCCTTTTATCGTATACCAAATATTCTTGAATGGTTCTGGTGATTGTTTGGCTGCATCCACCGTATATTGGACAGCCTCTTTTTTATATTGAACATCTTCAGTGATCTCCTTCTGTGTCATGGAGAGCTGATCGGTTTCGGATTTGATCTGATCCGTTTTTGCCTGGATGCGCGTTACCGTTTCATTCACATTCTCGATTGTCGGCTTGGAATCCTTGAATGTTTTGAAAGCAAAAAAAGCTAAATAAATAAGAGCTCCGATAAAGAGGGCAAGACTGATGTAGACAATGATCACCTAAATTCCTCCTTCTTGTTTTATCTTTACTATACCCTTAATCCTAGGCGTAAAACGAATCCCCATGTATTTTCTTCTATGCCTGGTCATATTATTAAAAGAAAAAGGAGGAATGAACATGAATCAGATGCCGCTACTCAAAGCCTGCTTCAAGGCTGGGATGCACTTCATCAGGCATATCACCATACAACAGGCTGCCGTTATAGCAGGAATCATTTTTTTGATCATTCATCCAGAAATCTTCAGCCCGCTTTGGATCACACTCGCAGCCTCCGTCCTTGTATTGATCTTGCTTTGACGCGCTCGACAAACCTCTGTCAGGAAAACTCCACTCCACTGGCTGCCGTCAGTAACATAACGACCTTCAGCCAGTTAAAAGCTTAGGAGCCAATGGATATCCACGCAAAAAAAGGTTAATCAAACGATTGATTAAACAAAGATTAGCCCTGCACAGTAGTACCTTTCTCCCCAACCATTTCCCCATTCGTTCTCTCATCTAGATGGAAAGCACCCCGTCATTTGAAGGTTAAGGAGCTTTAATATTCGCCTCATCTAAAAGAAAAAACGTTCCTTTTATTGACCCATTACCGACGTAGGTAAGAAACATTCCATTTTGTCCCAAAGTCCTCTTCCTAATTCCACTTGAAATGCTGATAAAATAATAAAATGGAAAATTATAAAAATTGTGTATAATGAAGCTATATCATGCATTTTCAAGGAGGAGTCTTATTCATGGATGCGCTAATTCAACAGTTCAGGGATTTACCCACTACGGCCATTTCGGATGCGATGGGGGGCATGAGTAATCTGGATTCGGCTATCAAACCGTTGGATGGGGATTATCGTTTTGCTGGACGGGCTTTGACGGTACAGGTGCCTGTCGGTGATAATTCAGCGGTCTTAAAAGCGATCGCTGAGGCAAGGCCTGGAGATATAATCGTGGTAGATAGTAAAGGCGATACATACCGGGCGATAGCGGGAGATTTTGTCGTCGGCATGATGCAGACGATGGAAATCGGTGCGCTCGTAGTCGACGGGGTCATTCGTGATCTTGAGGCGATCAAAGACCTGAAATTCCCTGTGTTCTGCAAAGGGAGCACCATTGCCTCAAGCGGCAAGTCAGGCGTTGGAGAAACGAATATCCCCATATCCTGTGGCGGAGTTGCCGTATTCCCGGGGGACATCATCGTCGGGGACGCAGATGGGGTCGTGGTCATTCCTCAAGCAAGGGGAGAAGAAATCCTGGTACACGCAAAAGATAAAATCAAAAAGGATGAGGAACGGGCCGAAAAGTACGCAGGAAAGCCTGCAGAAATTAGAAAATATATCGCCTTGATGACCAATAAAGCATGATCGCAAACAAAAAAAAACAGGCAGGAAGCAATGGCTTCCTGCCTGTTTCGTTTGTTTTGCTTTATTTGCCTGTTTCGGCTTCCTTTGAACCATCTTCTTCATACGTGTAATCATAATCAGTAGGGTCTATTGGTTTAAAGCCATTCGGCGTGTAGAAACGGAGTAAGTCCCCGTTCACGACTTGGTCGGATAAATTGAGCATCGTTTCAGCTCTCTTTTTATAATTGAGGATGTCATCATTTTCCTCGACCAATTCGCCTGTTTTCGTATCGTAGTATTTCCCTTTAATGGAGGTGACATCTGGTGTTACAAAATCACCATTCCTGAAAGGCACTACTTCATTATGATCTTTTGACAATAAATCCGAACCGAATTGTACATAATCCTTGGATTCAACACCTAACAGATGCAATAAGGTCGGAAGGAGGTCAATCTGTCCTCCGTACTGATGCATTTCCCCACCTTTAACACCCGGTGCATGAATCAATAATGGTACACGTTGCAATTGGGCATTTTCAAATGCGCCAACATCCTTGCCAAGCACTTTTGACATGGCTTCTTTATGGTTTTCGGAAATACCATAATGATCACCATACATAACGATTACCGAGTTGTCATATAGACCTGATTTTTTCAGATAATCGAAGAACTCCCTTAATGCTTCATCGGCATAGCGTGCTGTTTGGAAGTAATTATCGACCGAAGCATCGCCGGTCGTTTGTTTACCGATTGTTGCTTTTTCCTGATCCATCGCATATGGGAAATGATGAGATACAGTTATGAATTTTGTATAGAAAGGCTGTTTAAGCGTTTCTAACATCGGAATCGATTCTTTGAAGAACGGTTTATCCATCAAACCATAACTAAGCACTTCTTCTTTGTTTTCCATATTATAATGGTTAGCATCGAAAAACTGATTGAAGCCTAGGGACTTATACATCTTATCCCGGTTCCAGAAGGATTTATAATTACCATGGAAAACGGCAGAGGTATACCCTTTTTGCCCTAAAATCGCTGGTGCAGCTTGATACGTGTTTTGCGATCTGTTTGTGAATGCTGCCCCCTGCGGTAAACCGAATAGGGAATTTTCAAGCATGAATTCGGCATCTGCTGTTTTACCCTGGCCCACTTGATGGAAGAAGTTATCAAAATACATGAAATCTGAATTATCATGTGCAAGTGAGTTTAAGAATGGAGTTACTTCTTCTCCATTCAATTTATAATCGATCATGAAATTCTGCATGGATTCCAAATGCAAGTAAATGACGTTCTTGCCTTCAGCTTTTCCAAAATACTTAGGATTCGGTTCAGCGCTTGTTGCCTTCGTATAGTTGACCACTTCTGCGATATCCGTACTATTTGCAGTTGCCCGCTGCGCATACGTTTTTGTATTTTGAACAGCATCGTAAACCGTATAGTTGAACATTCCCAAGTACTTGACGATATAGTTGCGGTCGAAAGTCCTTGATAGCAATTGCGGACGATCCTTTTCGGCAAGTCCCAAATTAATCGCAAAGATCGCAAGTCCCGCCAAGTAAACCAATCCAATCGTACGGCGTTTTACTCTGAATTCTTCTATTTTAAAGTTTCTGAATCGGTACAACACGATCAACAGGACCGTATCAAGGAAATAAAATACATCATGTCCTTTAAATAATTCCAGAATACTCGGCCCTAAATCCCCGGCATTCTGCACTTGTGTCAAAGTCGGCAATGTGATGAAATCGGTAAATGAACGGTAATAAACGATATTGAAGAACAACCATAAAGACATCAATAAGTTCAGCCTGATAATCCATTTAAACGACTTTTTGCCTTTCGCCAATAGTGCCAAGCCAAAGAATAAAATGGCTGAACTAATCGGGTTTATGAACAGCAGGAACTGCTGGAGGCCGTTTTCAAGGCCTAAGTTAAATTCGACTCGATATCCAATATAAGTTTTTATCCAAAACAATACTACTGCAATAAAGAAAAAGCCTAGTATGTTATTTGCAAATAAATGCCGGCTTTTTTTAAGAAAATTATTCATGCTTTCACCTCTATTAATCTAGTGGTTTATTTATATAAACTTTTGCATAAGGATTAGACGGAAAATCGCAGAACTTATGATAGCATTCTTTCGCTCGGATAGTCAAGATTATGACAAACCACTTTTTGTCACTCATTTGCTTATCCTCATGTAACACTTCTTTAGCTTATGAACAAGCCTTCGAAAAAATAACAGGATCCGTCTTGAATGTTCAACACAACTATAACAAATATATAAGATTCCCTGATCTTATTCCAATAAATATAACCGTAACTTTTTCAGGGACGATGGATGACTGTAACAATTTACGTTCACTTCCTTCAGGCTTTTACCATTATAAACGACTCTTAATAAAAACACCAGTACATTACAAAATATGTAAAGATATAAATCTTCGTTTCTTTTGCATGCAATTGGATTGTCCGCGCTTTCTTTCCAGATATTTCGACAAGTAAAAATTCGCCTGGCCATTCAGCGGCACCCGATTTTCCATTTCTTCACAACAGTTACTCCCCCTTATATTCGTATATGTCAGCGCTCTTCACAACTTCCATAATCTAACAAAATAATAACGGCATGTTTTTTTCCCCTGCCGCCTTTTTTCGACATCATTCCAGGATAAATCCAATGATCCTATTTGCTTTTCCTTACTTTTTAACAAACCGAAAATGTCACGAAAATTTCACGAAGGAATTTTTCAATCCATCCCAGGGTGGAATTTCCAAACGGATTGCCAATAAGCGTTTGCGATGGAACATATTCACGTACAAACATCGATCCTTTCGGCTGTTTCCATTATAATAGGAAGAAACTATTTTTTTGCGGCTAATTTGGACGATTTTTAGCCCATTGGCACCCAGTCCATATCGACTGCCGGATACGTACCTTACACCCATGCCCGGCCCTTTTTATAATCCCCTTTTACATTTTCAATGATTCCTGATTCTCTTCGTTACATATATCTAATTTCATTAAAATTTATTATAAAAACCAAAAAACCTGCCCTCAACCGAGGACAGGCCAGTTTGTAGACAAAAGGGGTTCGGAATTAAAAAATTCCGAACCCCTTTTGAAATTCCTTTGAAATTTTGATCAAAGGTTACGAGATTTGGGCTCTTCGAGCCACTATGTTAAGCCATTTTAGGACCTTGCCATGTCCAAGTGGCCATCTTCTTTACATTCATGGCAGCGAAAGTAAGCATCGCCTGCATCGACAATTTTTTAAGTCCCCTTAAAGTAGTCCAACGCATACCATGCTTTTCTTTTGCATCTGCGAATACACGCTCAATCGTTTCTTTGCGTTTCGCATATATAGGTTTTACCTCTTGATGATGACGCAGATGATCTGCTTCTTCCACATATGCTTGCCAGATATGCCGTGTCACTACTTTTTGATGGTCTTTGCTTTCCGTACACCGTGATAAAAATGAGCATGTTGCACAAATTTGTTTGGGCGATTTGTACTCGCGATAGCCCTCTTTATTTGTTGTTGAGTACTTTAAAGTTTCTCCCGAAGGGCAAAGGTAACAATCAAAGTGTTCATCGTAAACATAGTCATGTTTGCGAAAGAATCCTTCTTTTGTACGAGGACGTGTATAGGGTAAAGCAGGTGTGATTTCTTTGTTAAATAGGTAGCTTGTAATCGCTGGTGTTTTATAAGCTGCATCTGCGGCAACTGCTTCTGGTTTTCCAACTTTCTCAATCACTTGCTCAACAAGTGGCTCCAAAATATGACTGTCATGTGTATTACCAGGTGTTACAATCGTTCCCAATACAAAACCGTTGCCGTCTGCGGCCGCATGGAATGAATAGGCAAACTGTTTTGTTCGTTCATCTTTCACATAGTAGCCACTCTCAGGATCCGTAGTACTTTCTTTAATTGCTTTGGTTTCTTCCTTATCAAATTTATCTGGTGGAAAAGGCTTCTTTCCATGGTTTTCACGATCTTGATTGATTTCTTCTTGAAGACGTCCTTGATACGCTCGTGTTTCTTTACGAACGATTTTCTTTTCAAATTTCCGTTTATTCGCACTGGCTTTCACATGTGTGGAATCCACGAAAACGTGTTCTACACTTATTAACTTTTTATTAGCAGCTGTCATTAAAATGCGACAGAAAATCTGTTCAAACAGGTCTGTATCTTTAAAGCGTCGCTCATAATTTTTTCCGAACGTAGAGAAATGAGGTACTTTATCATGGAAACCATAGCCTAAGAACCAACGGTAAGCCATATTGGTTTCAACTTCTTCAATCGTTTTACGCATGGAACGAATACCGAAGGTATATTGAATGAAAGTCAGTTTAACTAAAATAACTGGATCAATACTTGGGCGTCCTACCTCTGAGTACATATCTTTCACCAAGTCATAAATGAAAGTGAAGTCAATGGCAGCCTCCATTTTACGAACCAAATGGTTCGGTGGCACCAGTTGATCTAAAGTAATCATTTCAAGTTGATCTCGCTGAATAGAATCATGTTTAGAAAGCATCCTCATCACCTCAAGTTTTAATACTTCAATTTTAAAACAAAAATGACTCCAGTCAAAAGTGTTCTATCTAAAAGGTAAGACAAAGTTGATTGGAACGGAAGGTACGAGACTCCTGCGGGAAAAGCGCGTCTAGGGGAGACCCCGCAGGCAAAGCCGAGGAGGCTCCCCGACCGCCCGCGGAAAGCGAGTGCCTGGAGTGGAAATCAACGTCTAAATTGTACAGGCCATAAAAATAGACAAACTCGATTTTCATCGAGTTTGTCTACAGTCTGACCTGCCCTCAATCGAGGACAGGCTTTGCTTATGTTTCCCTTACTTGATGCCTTTAGAAATTTCATTCACCATCTCATCAACGGATTCAAGTCCGCCTCCGGATAGGTACCAGTAGTTAGGGTCAAGATAAATGATGTTACCGTCTTTAAATGCTTTAGTATTTTTCACGATATCGTTTTCCACTGTTTCTTTTGCTGCTGCGCCATCACCGACAACCGCATCTCTATCGACAACGAATAGATAATCTGGATTCTTTTCCGCAATGTATTCGAAAGAAACGCTTTGACCATGTGTAGACACTTCCAATTTATCATCGACAGCAGGCACTCCGAATACATCATGGATGATTCCGAACCTTGAATCAGGACCGTATGCACTTATTTTACCGCCGTTTGCAAGAACGATTAAGCCTTTTTTATCAGCTGGAACTTTTTCTTTCAATGCATTAATGTGTTCTTCAACAGTTGCCAATTCTTTAGCTGCTTCGTCTTCTTTACCGAAGATTTTACCTAAAAGCGTTACATTTTCTTTAAAGGATTCCATATACTTTGTCGTATCGACACCTACAAAAACTGTTGGCGCAATTTTGCTTAATTCTTCATATGCTTCAGATTGACGGCCAGATATCAGGATTAGGTCCGGAGCCAGCTCGTTGATTTTTTCGAAGTCAGGTTCTTTTAACCCGCCTGCATTCTCTGTTGTATCTTTATAACTAGAAAGGTATTTCGGAAGTCCATCATGAGGGACGGCCGCCACTTCCACACCAAATTTATCAAGAGTATCAAGGGCACCCATATCGAATACCACAACTTTTTTAGGATTCGTTTTCACTTTCGTTTCGCCTAATTGGTGCTTAACGGTCATTTCTTCGCTTTTGGCACTTTCTTTTTTCGTACCTGTTTCTTCTTTATCTTTATCTGATCCACAAGCCACAGCCACTACAGCCAGCATTGCAATTAAAAGCAATATAGATATTTTCTTTATCATTTTGGTCACCTCGAAAAATATTTTTTATTTAAAATCACTTTACGCATCCTCACCATCACACAATCACCTTCGCCACTTCTCCCTGAAACAGGAGGCGGCTATAATCTTGGGCGCCCGCCAACTCTTTACAGCCAACTGAATGTGCGAAGTGCTTATGGAACGGCTACGATTACTGAAGTAATTAAAAACCGATTGGTTTGGTGCTTATGTGAAGTACACACAAATCTTATTGTTGTTGATATTTTGGATTTCAATATCCATATCGTAGATTTCCTTCAATACATCGGAATTAATGACTTGCTCGGTAGGCCCATTATGGGCGACCTTGCCGTCCTTCAATGCCACGATATAATCGGAATAGCAGGAGGCAAAATTAATATCATGGATGACGATGATGACCGTCTTCCCAAGTTCATCTGCCAATCGCCTTAATACCTTCATGATTTGAACGGAATGCTTCATATCCAGATTGTTCAAAGGTTCGTCAAGAAGGACATACTCCGTATTCTGGGCAATGACCATGGCAATGAATGCCCGTTGCTGCTGCCCGCCGCTTAGCTGGTCGAGGTATTTCTCCTGCATGTCGGCAAGCTCCATATAGTCAATCGCTTCATCGACATACTTCCAATCCTCTTTAGTCAGTTTACCTTGTGAATATGGGAACCGGCCAAATGCGACGAGTTCACGAATCGTCAACCGGATATTGATATGGTTCGCCTGCTTTAAAATGGCGATTTTTTTGGCAAGCTCCTTGCTAGTGAATGTCCCCATATCCTTCCCATCAATCAGGACTTCCCCCGAATCACGGGTGATGAGCCGGCTGATCATCGAAAGGACGGTACTTTTCCCCGCCCCATTGGGACCGATGAAGGAAGTGATTTTCCCTTTCTTGATTTCAAGGGAAACGTCCTCGACCACCGTCTTATTATGATATTTTTTGAATAAATTTCTCACTTCTACCATGATTTATTCTCCTTTAATAGAAGATAGATGAAATACACTCCGCCAATGAAGTTAATGATCACACTTAGGGTAGTAGAGAATGTGAAGATCCTCTCTACAATGAATTGACCGCCGACCAAGGCAATCACACTGATCAGCATCGCCCCCGGGATGATGTGTTTATGGCGATAGGATTTAATGAATTGGTAAGCCACATTGGCAACAAGTAACCCGAGGAATGTGATGGGGCCGATCAGGGCAGTAGAAATGGATATCAGGATCGTCACGACGATCAAGACCCGTTTCGTGACAAAATCATAATCGACACCCAGGTTTACGGCTTGGTCCCTCCCGAGGGACATGACATCCAAATACTTCAAAAATCTCATGAAATAGATCATTGCCGCTATCATGAGGATGATGGCCAAGGTTAATAGATCTGTATTGACATTATTGAAGCTGGCAAACATTTTATTTTGGATGATCTGAAATTCATTCGGGTCTATTAACACTTGCATGAATGAAGACATGCTGCCAAATAGTGTCCCGAAGATGATCCCGATAAGCAACAAGAAGTAAATATTGCGGTCTTTCTTGAACATGAATTTGAACAGCAAACTGGAAAAAATGAGCATCGCAGTCAGCGTAATCAGGAAATTAAGTGTTTTATTCATGATCAGGATGTGCGTAGAACCAAAGAGGAAAATCACTCCGGTCTGGATCAGCATATACATGGAGTCCAATCCCAAAATGCTTGGTGTCAGGATTTTATTATTCGTGACCGTCTGGAAAATCACGGTTGAAAAGGCTATTGCGCAGCCTACCACAATGATGGCGAGAATTTTCATGACCCTTCTCGGAAGTGCATAATCCCAGTTCGGACCAAGATCCCAAAAGATATAACCTGCCGTCAGGACCGCTGCAAGAACGGCTAAGATGATGATCTTACTTTTATTATTCATATGCCTTTCTCCTCATTATCAGATAGATGAATACGACGCTTCCTATCACACCCACCACGAGACCGATCGGGATTTCAAATGGATAAATGATGATCCTGCCCAGAATATCGCAGAACAATAGGAACACGGCCCCTAGCAACGCTGTATGAGAAAGGCTGTTTTTCAAATTATCACCAAGGTAAAGGGATACAATATTCGGTACGATCAATCCTATGAAAGGTATGGTCCCCACCGTCAGCAAAACGACTGTCGAGGATAAGGCCACGATAACCAAGCCGAAGTTGACGACGAATTTATAATTGAGCCCCAGGTTGATGGCGAACTCCTCGCCCATGCCTGCCACAGTGAATTTATTGGCAAAGAAATAGGCGAGAATGACTAACGGGATACTAACATATATAAGCTCGTACCTTCCCGACATGATCATCGAAAAATCGCCATTCATCCAGGTATTGAGGCTTTGGATCAAATCATATTTGTAAGCAAAGAAGGTCGAGATGGAACCGACGATATTGCCAAACATCATCCCAACCAATGGAATGAAGATCGTATCCTTATATTTGACTTGATCAAGAATCTTCATGAACAAGAAGGTACCTGCCAAAGCGAATATGAAAGCGAATACCATTTTCTCGATAAGGGCGGCTGATGGAAAGATGATAAGGGCAAGCAGGAGGCCAAGCCTTGCAGAATCCATCGTACCTGCAGTGGTGGGCGAAACAAACTTATTGCGGCTCAATTGCTGCATGATCAGTCCGCTTATGCTCATCACCACTCCGGCAATGATGATCGTAACCATTCTGGGGAGACGGCTTTGCAGCATGATCTGCACTTTATCATCGGTTAAGTCCAATAAATCGAGGGGGGTAATATCCTTTACGCCAATGAACAATGAAGTAAAGGATAAAATGACTAAAGCAATAACTAAATATCTTATCTTCATCTACATTCCCTACTCTTCCTATCTCAGTAAATACAGCGATACTATTTTTAATTAAGAATATATGAATTAAGACTATTTATCTGTCTTATGTTCTTATTCCTACTACAAATGTTATTTTTTTGATAATGAGATTCATTATCATTATCAAGGTCACCCTTATTCTAACACTTCTTAGATATGTGTCAATATATACAAAGGAATTACTTTTATTAATTAAAGCTAGTCATATTGTAATGAAGTTGGATAATCCATCCATGCATTTATCTCCTGGAAATGATAAAATCAAACTAACAAATATTTACTCTTCTAACGAAAGAAGCGATATGATGAAAACCTTCCTTTCCAAAATGTTCACCAAAAAAGAAAAAATCCAGATTGAATTTTGCCAAAATAACCTGGACCGCTTCACTACCGACCAAACGATCGCTGAATATGGTAAGTTTCTAGCCAATCCACGGATTCAATATAAGGAATATGAATGCTTAAGTGAATGCAAGTTATGTAAGGAAACATCTTATGCAAAAGTGAACGGCCAGATCATGCGTGGAAAGGATTCACATGATCTATTGGACCAATTGCAAGAAGCTTTAAAATAAATGCGGGTCAAGCCAAAGGCTGATTCGCATTTTCTTCATTTTCAGCTGGGTGAACAAAATCAATCTTCACTTGCGGGCTTGCTATTCAGCCATTCCATAAGGGGGGGAATGGCCTGGAAGCTGAGTACCCCTACCGGGCCAGAAGCCACGCAATATCCTTATCAATCTAGTAGATTCTCCCTGTTTTTTACCATATCTTTCTTTTATACTGTATACCTAGTGAAAAATATGATAATTTATGGAAAAAGATAAACAAGGAGGAGCTTCGTGAAAAAAATCATTCCAACCATCTTATCAGCGGTCACACTAGGTCTTGTCACTGGATTGCCTGGCCAGAGTCCAGTCGCCAAGGCAGAAGAATTCACCCCTTATTACGGAAATGGCCCAAGCTATATTCAACCTGATGATCTCTCTTATCTTTTCCCAGAACCTGCCGTATCTTTCAAGACCCCTGCCTTTAAGCAAGACAAGATCGCCTTTACAAGCCAAGAAGAATTGATTGGTTATATCAAATCCCTCACCCGTAAAAATAAGAACATCCATCTCAAGACGATAGGAAAATCCACGGAGGGACGCGATATCCCGATGCTGCTTTTCAGTAAGGATTCAAAAAATCCGCGGAAGGATAGCCACAAACCATTGATTTGGATCCAAGGCCAAATTCATGGGAATGAACCCGCAGCTGGTGAATCAACATTAGTCCTTGCCCAATGGCTGGCAGATGGTACGCTTGGCGATGTCCTCGAGAAAGTGAATGTAGCCATCGTTCCGCGCGTCAATCCAGATGGCTCTTATTATTTCAAACGATATACGGCCAATGATATGGATGCGAATCGCGATTATTTAAAAGTGGAATATCCTGAAGTACAGAAGATCCATCAGGCGATCGATGATTATGAGCCTGAAGTCATTCTTGATGTACATGAATATACCGTCAATCCGGCTCCCCTTAAAAAGGTAGGCGCAAATGGATCGATCTCTTCCTATGATCTACTCATCTCCTCAGCCAAGAATCTGAATATACCGGAGCCGCTTCGAAAAGCTTCGGATGAGCTGCTTTTACCGAATGTTTTTAAAACGTTGAAAAAGGAAAAGCTCTCCTATCATGATTACTATACACTCGATACTTCTAATGCCGGCGTCCTTACCGCTACTGAAGGGAGCACCGAGGCCCGCATCGGCAGAAACGCCCTCGGTTTGAAAAATACGATGACCTATTTAATTGAAACAAGGGGCATCAATATTGCCCGGACCGATTTTAAACGGCGGGTTTTTGCCCAGGCCACCGCGCAGGCAGCATTCATTAAAACGGCCGCCGATCAGGCACGTACCGTAAAAAAAGTGGTCAAACAGGCAGAGCATGAAGTCGTCGAAAAAGGCAGAAAGGCTAATGATAAGGACAAGATTGTCATTGCCAGCGAGAATAAGTTAGTCAAGAATCAACGGCTGGCAGTAGTCGATCTAGCGAAGGCAAAATTGGTCAATACCCCAATCGATTGGCTCGATTCTACCGATGCCTACCCTACCCTTGTCAGGGATCGCCCGACAGCCTACATCCTTCCGCCTGAATATAAAGAAATCGCCAACAAACTTCAGCTATTGGGTGTAGACGTGAAAAAATTAAAAAAACCGATGGAAATATCTGTTGAAGGCTACAAAGTCAGGGATATAAAGGTATCTCCGGAACTGGAAAGCGGACATGCGACAAGGGCAGTCACCACCGACATAACAAAGAAGAAACGTGATTTCCCAAAAGGGAGCTATGTATTCGATATGGCCCAGGCCGATGCCAATTTCATCTCCCTGGCGCTCGAGCCTGAAGGGATAGACAGTTATGTGACCTTCAATTTCATCCCTGCTGTAAAAGGGAAGGAACTTCCGGTTTACCGCTATATGCACCAATCCTCGTTACCCGCTAAATGATCGATCTTGGTTCATAAAAAAAAACGCTTTGGCTGATTATATCGCCAAGGCGTTTTCTGTTCCCCCATCCTGAAATGCTTTAAACGATCCGATTTCCCGAATGCACCGGCGACTTCCGAATATATATATTAATTAAAAAGTGTTTAAGGGGGAACATCTTTGAGCCAAAAAGTACAAGTGGAAATCGACCGCCTTATTCAATGCTTGAAGCAGGACCAATCCGCTGATGGTTCGTGGAATTATCCATTTGATACCGGGATAACTGCAGATGCCTATATGATCATCATATTAAAAATCCTGGATATGGAAGATCCTCCTCTTATAGAAGCTCTAGTAAGACGAATCGAAAGCAGGCAAACCGAAAACGGATCATGGAAGCTCTTCCCGGACGAACTGGATGGGAATGTTACGGTAACGATCGAGGCTTACTATGGTCTGCTCTATAGCGGCATCCGAACTAAACATGATCCCCATATGAGAAAAGCGAAACAATTCATTCTTTCCAAGGGCGGGATCAAGCAGGCCAAAGCATTGACCAAAATGATGCTCACGGTCACCGGGCAATATAACTGGCCGCGCTTTTTCCCGATTCCTCTTGAAGCTGTCTTACTGCCGCCAACCTTTTTCGTCAACATCTATGATCTTTCCGTATATGGGCGCGTCAATATGATCCCCATCCTATTACTTGGTCATGAACGGTTTCAGATCAAGAGCTCCAACGCTCCCAGTTTAAAAGATTTGTTCCTGTCGAGGGAGGAACGATCCGAGGAGCACGTATGGGAGGAATATCGGACGGAAGAATATCGCTCATTCTTCTCCACCATTCAATCCGGCGTCAAAGCATTGATCGGGTTTCCCGATTACTTGCATTCCTTGGCCTTGGATTCAACGAAGCGGTATATGCTCGATAGACTTGAACCGGACGGAACGCTTTATAATTATTTCGGTTCCACCTTCTTCATGATCTTTGCACTCCTTTCCATTGGATATTCGAAAAATGATCCGGTGATCGTCAAGGCAGTGGAAGGATTGAAGGGGATGGCTTGTTCCATTGATGGTCAGACGCATATCCAATTTACGAATGCAGATGTTTGGAATACCTCATTGATCAGCTACGCACTTCAAGAAGCAGGCATCTCATTTGAAGACGAGGCTGTTCACGCCGCCAATCAATATTTACTGTCACGCCAGCATTATATGTATGGAGATTGGTTGATTCATAATCCTGACGCAATCCCGGGTGGCTGGGGATTTTCCGATTTGAATACGATGAACCCGGATGTCGATGATACGACAGCCACGCTCCGGGCGCTCTCTAACCAAATCCGTGAAGCGACGGATAAACGGGATAGTTGGCAGCGCGGCGTTTCCTTTACCGTTTCCATGCAAAATGACGATGGCGGATTTCCTGCCTTCGAGCGGAACAACGACCATACATGGCTCCAGCTACTGCCTCTGGAAGGTTCCAAGTATCTCCTGACAGACCCTTCGACCGCTGACTTGACCGGAAGGACGCTTG
Source organism: Peribacillus sp. FSL E2-0218 (assembly GCF_037992945.1). NCBI lineage: Bacteria > Bacillati > Bacillota > Bacilli > Caryophanales > Bacillaceae > Peribacillus > Peribacillus sp. FSL E2-0218. The sequence goes on from NZ_CP150304.1 coordinate 4,791,182, forward strand.
AATTCCTAGGGAATTATACAAACATGAAGAAGCCTGAGGAAGCAAGCAAAAGAGCGATCGACTGGCTGTTGCACGACCAGAAGCGTGATGGCTCGTGGTATGGGCGCTGGGGAATCTGCTATCTATATGGCACATGGTCTGCCCTCACTGGCCTGAAGGCAGCAGGGCAATCAAGTGAACATCATTCCATCCGAAAAGCAGCCGCTTGGTTGAAGAAAATCCAAAATAAAGATGGCGGCTGGGGTGAGTCCTGCTACAGTGACATCAAGGAACGGTATATTCCGCTAGGTGCCAGTACCCTGACCCATACAGCCTGGGCGGTGGATGCGTTGATATCGGTATCCGAAGAACCGACAGCGGAAATAGAGAAGGGCGTCGCCTATCTGATCCGCTCCGGTCAAGCCGGCAGCTGGACCGATGATTATCCTGTTGGGCAGGCAATGGCGGATTTTTTATATATCCACTATCACAGCTATCGCTATATCTATCCGCTTTTGGCCTTAAGCCATTACAAAAACAAATTCCTGAATGCTTAACCTTCCCTGCTGTTTTTTTAGCAAAAATGGTGAATATGTGGATTACCTGTGGAAAAGGACGGAATGAAACAGAAATGTTATCCACAATCCCGGGTTATCCACATCTATTTGCCCGATACCTTGACTAAACGTGCCATTTTGTTGATTAATCCATATAAAATTTGTGCGTAACGTCATTCACATCTTGTTTTTTATACCCTATGTGGATAATTTGGGGATGGCTGATCATTTTTCCGTGAAAACGATATCCAGTTTATCGCTATAAAATTCAATCGCCCTTGCATATGATTGAATTTCGCGATCATTCGAGGTTTCCGTTATCACTTTCAATAAAGATTCCATGGCCAAATCATGCTGCCCCAAATTATAATGGGCCATCGCCCTGAATACCACTAGAGCCCTGTCGCCAGGAAATTTCTCCAGACCCGCCTCCAATGCCCGTATTGCTTGCGCATATTTCCCGATGGTGCGATATGTACTTCCCAATCCTAGGTAGGCACCCTTTGCTTCCTCATCAGGCAATCCCAGTCCGATGGCCGCTTCATAGTGCGGAACCGCTTCCGCCTCAAGTCCCAGGATATCCAAGCTCCAGGCACAGTGATACCGGATGATTGCATCGCCGGGATCTCGCTTCGCCAACTCCTGCAATACCTGACTCGATTGTTCATATTCTTTGTTTGCTCTTAAGGACAGTGCCCTCGCTAAACTCTCCATCCGACATTCCTCCATTGAATGAAAGTACTTACATCCCCCTCTTTCGGTAGGCACACCACCATTTCCTGCTTCATTCTTCTAAAAAGGAAGAAAGGGTTGATAGAAAACATTCCACAATCATTCTTAAAAGATTTCCCACTTTAATCGCTGCTTCGGCACTCGCTTTACGTTTCGATGATCTCTGCGCGAACAACAATATGGAATTCCGAGTGCCCACAGTTTAGGCTGGTTTATACCTAAGACCGTTTCATTGCACTGCAGGTGCTCCCTTATCCAGAGGCGGTCGGCGAGCCTCCTCGGCGCATGCGCCTGCGGGTCTCACCTTGACCGCATTTCCCGCAGGAGTCTCGCACCTTCCGTTTCATTCCACTCCGCGTGAAAACGGAATAAGATTTCCATTCCTCATCATTTTGAGTGCACATTGTCCGTCTTATTCCGCTGAACGCACTAAGCTTTCCAGAGGCGGTCCGATCTTCGGTCAATTACGCAAGCCAGGTCTCCGTAGGACGCGTATCTTCTAAGCGATATTTTTCACACCTTCCTAAGTTGGAAGTAGAAAACAATAAAAAGTAAAAGACATCTCCAGAACGATAGGAGATGTCTTTTTAAGGCGGCAATCGGGATTGAACCGATGATAGAGGTTTTGCAGACCTGTGCCTTACCACTTGGCTATGCCGCCGTATCAATATAGAAATAATAAATGATATGACCTTACCTTTACATTATGCCGCTCCATCATAAATGTGAATAAAATTATAAAACTTAACCATGATACATAATCCTTTTACGGCGATGGGTAATGGAGTCTAGTTTAATTTCAAGCACAGTGGATTGGAACGGAGGGCGCGAGACTCCTGCGGCAGTGCGAGTCCTACACCACAGGTGCACAAGCGCCGAGGAGGCTTCCGGACCGCCCGCGGAAAGCGAGCGACCGCATTGAAATGGAACGGTCAATGTTCAAATCCTCCAGAACCCTGAGCAACCGACGCAAAAAAATCAGCCAATGAAAAAAAAGCCTCGGAATGAAATCATTCCGAAGCTTTGATCCTGCAAACGGCAGGAATCATTTTATTGTTTAATCATCCAACTCGGTTTTCAATACTTTTCCCGTCATTGCATCGACTTCTACATCATATTCTTTTTTACCTTGCTTGATTTCCAATTCATAAACAAGACCGCCATCTTCCGAATCCAATTCGGCGTCCGTCACTTGCCCATCCACCTTTTTCAAGGCAATCTTTTCAGCTTCATCCATGCTGACCTTTGCTTTTTCCACCGCTTGCTCCGTGCTCATATCTTCATCGTCGGCATCTTCCGGCTCCTGAGAAAGAATCTCTCCTTTTTCAGCATCGACGTCCACGTCCTGATAGCCTTCTTTCGTTTTAACGGTCATTTCATAGGTCGTTGGCTGATCCCAATCCTTCTCGAATTGAGTAACCTCCCCGCCTAGTTTATCCGAAATCATTTTGACAGCCTCATCCTCGGATAGGGCCCCTTTATTGACTGCATATACCGCCGTTCCTGCGGCACCTCCAAACAGCAATACCGTGGCTGCGGACACCGTCACGATCATCTTTTTCCGTTGAATGATACCTTCTTTTATCGTACTCCAATGCTTTTTCATGAATGAGTTCCTCCTTTAATTTGTTACCTTAAGAATAACCATCCTTCATGAAACGAGCATGAGGGTTAGATTAGAATTCGATGAGAAAGGATGATAGTCACCACTGTTCCCTCTCCGACCTCGCTTTCGATGCCCAACTTACCATGGAATGACTCGACAAGCGATCGGGCGATGGAAAGCCCTAGACCATTCCCTCCAGTTTTCCTTGCTCTCGACGAATCGACTCGATAGAAACGTTCGAATACATGAGGCAGATGTTCTGGTGATATCCCTGGACCTTGGTCTTTCACGCTGATGAAGATATCATCCATCTCCCGTTTTATCATGATTTCTATACCGGAATCACTATATTTGATTGCATTGTCGAGGAGAATGACCAGTACCTGTTCAAGCTTACCGGGAATGGTCATTGCCTGGATTTCCTTAACCTCGGATTGCAGCTTTATTTCACGATGGCCCGTCCGTCTAAACGTTTGGGCAATCTGATCACAAAACGAAATAAGCTCGATTTCTTCCTCCGTATCGACAGTAGGGTCCGATTGGGAAGCCGCCTGCAGCAAATGCTCCGTCAGCTGTTTCATCCGGAGGGCTTCATGATGGATCGCCTCCACCGCCTCTTCCTGAATCGCCGCATCCTTCATTCCCCAGCGTTTCAATAAGGAGGAGTAGCTTTCAATGACCGTGATCGGCGTTTTCAATTCATGGGAAGCATCCGAGAGGAATTGCTGCTGTTGGTCATAATTTCGCTCCAGCCTTCCGATCATCTTGTTGAATGATTCCCCCATTACCTGCAGCTCATCCTTGGATCGACCCGCTAGCGGGATCCGTTTGAATTCACCGCTCTTCTCGATCTCCAACATGGTTCCGCTCATGATCGATATCGGTTTAAGGATAAGCTTGGCCAGCCACTTGCCTGCAAGGACCGATAACAAAACGACAAAAAGGGAGGAACCACCCAATACGAGTGCGAGGGTCGATAAATGATCAAGGAGGGTGTCCTGCGGCTGGGTGATTTCGATCATCCCCAATTTCTTCCCTTCATCCGGATAAGGATAGCGGTAGGTCAGGACATATTCCCCGTCGACCTTGGTAAAATCATATCCTTTCTTGCTTATGGACGGTACCGCCAACCCCTGGAGGTCCTCGTCATCCGCAAACGACTTGATCAAGCTTCCATCCGTGCCGAATATGCGCACCATGGCATCGTCAGGTGTATAAGCCTCCAGTAAACCGGCATCACCTGCTGTCAAATCACTATCGACGATGTTTTCTCCAATCAACGAAGCTTGATCTTCCAGCACATCCTCTTCCCTTTCCACGGATATCCAAAGGAAAGCACATAAAACGATGACACTCAACAAAACCAGCATGATGCTTAAAAAAAGGCTGGAATACAATTGAATTTTTGCGGAAATCTTCATAAAGGCTCCTTCAAGCTATAGCCCACACCGCGATACGTATGTATGAGCTGTAATTCAAAGGGGTAATCCACCTTTTTGCGTAAATACCGGATATATACGTCAACCACATTCGTATCGCCTACGAAGTCATATCCCCAAACATGGGTAAGGATTTGCTCCCTTGTCAGCACTTGATTTTTATTTTGCAACAGGTACACAAGCAAGTCGAATTCGCGGGAAGTCAGCTCGATCCTTTTCCCCTGCCTCAGGATATCCCTTGTGCCAAGATTCAATTTCAGATCATGGACCGTAAGTTCATCCGCACTTCCTTCAGGCTGGCCCGTCTGGACATTGGCCCTAAAACAAGCACGGATCCGTGCCAGCAGCTCTTCGATTTCAAACGGCTTCGTCACGTAATCATTCGCTCCATGATCAAGCCCATTCACCTTGTCAGGAACGGCATCCCTTGCCGTTAAAAGGATGACTGGCGTGAAGGCATTCTTCTTCCGATAACGCCTAAGCACTTCTATGCCATTCAGCTCGGGCAGCATCACATCCAATAAGATTAAATCCCACTCTTCACTTTCCGCTTTCTCCAAGCCTGTTTTCCCGTTATAAGCGGCTTCCGTCCGATAGCCTTCATGATTAAGTTCAAGCTGCAGCACCCTTGCAATTTTTTCTTCATCTTCTATTATTAAAATCCTTTTATTCATCGTTACGACCACCTCCCCCTTAGTGTACTGAAGAAAAATGAAAATATCATGAGAAATCTCATGATATGGCAAATAAAAAGGACCGGATGCGAAACACATCCGATCCGGTTTATTTGCCAACCCAGTGCTGGTCAATGAATTCATCACGTCCCGATTTCGCTCGATCCGCCTTGTACTCTTCTTTATTTTTCTTATGGTAGCCTTGATGATAGTCCTCGGCCGGATAGAAGGTTTGGGCCGGAAGGATTTCGGTCACGATCGGTTTAGCGAACTTCCCGCTCGCTGCCACCTTCTCCTTCGCTTCACTGGCCAGTTTCTCTTGAGCCTCATCATGAAAGAAGATGGCCGTCCGATACTGGCTCCCCCTGTCATGGAATTGACCGCCGTCGTCGGTTGGATCAATTTGCTGCCAATACAATTCCAACAGCCGTTCATAGGGAAATAATTGGGGATCGAACGTAATTTCCACGACCTCATAATGTCCTGAGGTTCCCGTCTTCACTTCCTCGTAAGTCGGATTATCAACATGTCCTCCCGTATATCCGGATACGATCCCTCCAATCCCCGGTTGTTCCTCGAATGGTGTAACCATGCACCAAAAACAGCCCCCAGCAAATGTGGCTTTATGCATGTTGGTCATCTCCTTTCCCTTATGTAATAAGAATCAATATACCATACTTCAATCCTGCCGCTGTATGTTTCGGTGTTCCCAAAGTCAATCTTTTGACCAGCCTTTTTCCTTGAACCTTACGATCGCTTCAACACGATTGCTTACATCTAGCTTGTCGAGTATGATCGAGATATAATTTCGGACCGTTCCATTCGTTAAATATAGCTGGCTGGCGATTTCCTTCGTATTCTTGCCATCGGCGATCAATTTGAGCACCTGACACTCCCGTTCAGTGAGTGGGTTTTCCTCCTCAAATGCCATATCCACCAGCTCAGGGGCATAAATGCGCCTGCCATCCATGATGACCCGGATCGAGTTCGCCAGCTCCTCACTTGGGCTATCCTTTAGTAGGTATCCACCTACCTCTGCCTTCCTCGCCCTTTCAAAGTACCCAGGCCGCGCAAAAGTCGTCAAGATGATGACTTTGCACTGATTGCCCTCATTCTTGATTTCTTCTGCAACATCCAGTCCGGTTTTTACAGGCATCTCAATATCGGTAATGCATATATCCGGCTGCAAACGTTTGACGAGTTCCATTGCTTCTTCCCCGTTGCTCGCTTTTCCGACAACTTCCATATCCTCTTCCAGATCGAGGATAGAGCCTAGCGCGCCGAGCAGCATCCGCTGGTCTTCGGCAATTACGATTGAAATCAATGCTAACCCCACCTATCCATTATTTTTTATGGCATTCGGAACCCTGATATACAGTGTCGTTCCATCAGTGGAACGAATATCCAGACTGCCGTTCACGAATTCAAGCCTTTCCTTCATCCCTTGAAGGCCATTGCCTTTATAAAATTCCGATTTATGTGAAAGGCCCACGCCATTATCTTCGACTTTGATCGTCACGCCTGTATGCAATTCCTCTATCACGATATGACAGGAGTCGGCACGGCTATGTTTGACGATATTGGTCACGGCTTCTTTCAAGCACATGCTTAAAACCGTTTCAACAAGCAATGGCGTATCTTGCAGTTCCGTGGTCCCTTCCAAACTGAATTCTATTTCTGCCGCTTTCAGTATTTGCTTGACCCGGATGATTTCATCGCTTAGCTTGGCCCCGCGCATTTCTGATACCATTTCCCTTACTTCCTTGAGAGCCGTCCTAGCCGTTTGGCGGATATCCCTGATTTCTTTCTTGGCAGAGTCCGGTTTTAAATCAATCAATTTACCTGCGAGGTCGCTTTTCAAGCCAATTAAGGAAAGCTTTTGTCCAAGTGTATCATGTAAGTCCCTGGCAATCCGCTGACGTTCCTCCATCTTGCCCAGCTCTGATATTCTTTTATGCGCATCTTCCAATTGTTCTTCCAGTCTATCCCGTTTATTGCGATTATACGTGTTGAATGGAAGAAGGATCACGCCCACTACACAAATCAGCATGAAGGGAAACTGCGAAAAGAAGGTAGGGTCCTTCATGATGAAGCCAATATTGACGGAAACGATGGTAGCTAAAAGCTGGATGGAATATAAAACGAAAAATCCAACCTTATTTTGAACATTGCCAATGAAGAATGCCAAAAAAAGGGAAAAGTAAATATAGCCGAAAAAGATGGTCATCGATATCGAGATGATGATTTGTATCGCCGTCCACATGTATACGGGCCATCCCTTAGACACGAAAGAGAGACCGTAAGAAATGAAGAATAAAATGATCATGACGATCCCAAAGACAATCTCCAGCATCGATGAAGATTTGAAAATGAAATAAAAAGGGAGGATACAAAAAATGATCCAGACATACGGGCTTAGCCCCGTATTCTTCGGAAAGATATGATACCAACTTTGCATGGCGCCGCCTCTAATTCTTTTATTCCTAGTATATACTAAGAAGTATCAGCAAAAAACCATCCAATGGAATTCCAATGGTTTTTTGCGTACGATTTAATTTTCTTGAACGCTGCTTGACTTCATTAAAGCTAACAAACGTCTTGCTTTCTCCATCATGCAGTCAAACACGAAGCGATTTCAAGCTCGATCCGAGGATGAATGTCGTTTCCTGCTGCAAAGGCACTTGATTTTGAATTCAGGGACTTTTTCGTGAAAAGCAGGCCTTGCTAGAATAATATTTTCGATAGATATACGACCAATGTTACCGTGATGCAGCTGAATACGGTGGACATCAGGACGGCCTGTGCCGCATACTCCGGGTGGTTGTCATATTCCAAGGCGAATAATGCGCTGTTTCTTGAGGTCGGAAATGAGCTTGCGATAAATAACCCTTGGGCGACAGTCCCCTCCAAGCCCAGCATGAGAAGGATCAGGAACGCGATGGATGGAGAAAGGATCAACCGTCCAATCAAGCTAAGGATAAGCGGAAGCGGGAAATGCGTTATTTTCAAGTAGGCGCTCTGTGCACCCAAGGTGATCAGGGCAATGGCGATGAATGCACTGGCGATATTATCGATCGGGGTCCATAAAAACAAAGGGATATCAAAGGACGCAGCCTGTAAAAGAAACCCGAGTAAGAGAGCATAAATGATTGGGTTTTTCAAAAATTCCCGAATGGCCCCCTTTACACTTTTTGTATGGACGGAAACGGAATTCATCAAACCGTAGGTATAGCTCAACAGGTTTTGAAATATGATCACGATGACCTGGATCGACAGGCCAAGTGGATTCCCATGAAAAACCATCTGGCTGACGGGCAGTCCGAAATTGGCTGAATTATTCAGAACCACACTATTTTTAAACGTGGCAGAGAGACTTTGATCGAACCTGGCAAGCTTGGCAACCACGGTACTCACGATGATGAGGCTTACCGCTTGCAGGGCGAGGAAGCTAAATATTTGGACAACCATCCCCCCGCCGATATCGCTTTGATAAATATTGACAAAGCTGATGGCCGGCATGAGCAGGAAGTGATTCAATTTAGATAATGTATTCATATCGAGCTTGAATTTACGATGAAGAATGGCTCCAGCCCCTATCAGGAAAAAGACCGGCACAATGACATTCAATACGATCAAAAACAGGACACTCACTTGACTTCCTCTCCATTTCTTAGGCTGATTCCTGTTGATTGCTACCTTCCTTCCATCATAATCCTGTGTGTACCATAATCAAAATACCAATAAATTATCGATAACCATTCAAAAACGGAATGACAAAAAAGCACAGAAGTTTCTGCGCTCCTCCTATAGATCCCTCATGAAATCAACGCCCTCGACAAATTCGACAAACTCTTTGACCAGCTTTAGTTCGAGGGACTTTTCATGATATAACATCCACGTATTCCGGATAAGCGGGTTTCCTTGCTCATCCCTCAGGTCCAACTGCCTCAGGGCTGGGTCGTGCTCCAATAAAACACTGGGAAGGATTCCATACCCGAGGCCATTTTTGACCATTTCCTTGCATGTATCCCCTTTGTCCACCTCCATCCCAACTAACGGCGGGCCTTGAAAATTATTCCTCCACCAATCATCGATCATCGTTTTCAGGAGTGCATCGGTCTTGTAATCGATTCTCGGCAATGAAGCCAGGTCCCCGACTTCGACTTTTTCCTTGGAAGCAATGCAAATCGTCTCCTCAAAAAGATGATGCTTAGCTCCTGACCACTGATAATCGCCCCGGACGATCCCGACGTGAACTTCTTCCTTGTAAATGAGGTTCAGTACTTCCTTGCTCCAGCCTGTAGTCACATGGAAATCCACCTGCGGGTATCGTTCACGAAATTTTTTCAGCAATCCTGGCAGCTTATGCAGCGTAATATAATTGGAGACGCCCAGCCGTAATGTGCCACTGATCTCCTGTCCCATATTGAACGCCGTCTCTTTGATTTGCCTCAGCCTGATCAGCATCTCATCAGCACAGATCGCCAAATATTCCCCTTGAGGGGTGAACTGCACTCCCCTTGTTCCCCGCTCGACAATTTTCAAATTGAACTCCTTCTCCATCTGCTGGATCCTTTTCGTTAAAGAAGGCTGCGAGATATATAAGCTTTGCGCCGTTTTAGTGATATTCTTATGTTCATGCAATATCTTTAAAATATGCCAATCCCTTTCATTCATGGACCTTCCCCCGATCGCTTTTTTCAAGTAGGTATATTCCCTACAAATACAAAGGACTTTGTCCAGTGATCATGCATGGAACATGCCGTGATCACTGCCCGTTATGCTTCCCCGCTATTTCCTTGTCGAAAACGAATACGGAGATCGCTATATTTTCTTCCACTTTAAAATCGGAAAACAGATGAACAAGCTTGGCTCCCACCAGTTCTTCCATTCCATCCGGAGGATTTACGGAGTATACATCCTGAATCATTTTTGTTCGTGCAGAATGGACCATATCCCTGCCTTCCTCTGTGCTGGATATGAATATTTCCGTCGGGGTTAAATTCCCATGCAATGTGGTGACGGCCATATTCTCAACGAAAACAGTATGGATCCGTTCCGGCCCCTTCCCGAAAAGTTCCTTGCGCAGCTTACGGATCATATCATTGAATTCGTGAATCACCTTTGACATCATGCACTCACTCCAAATCGCCTTCTTTTTTCCTTATCATAAATCACGAAACTCAAAAACGAAAGGGATTTGGCGAACGTCCGCTGCTGGGCAGTATTGTATCTTTTTGTAAATAAAGGTATAATATCAGGGATGAAAGTTGGTCATGCAATAATGGGTTGTTGCGTCTCTTTCTTTTTCATCGCCCATACATAATGGTATGATTGGTATATTGGCAAGTTTTGCTACTAAACTATTCCACCATGACCTACACCAACGTTTTAGAGGCGGAGGTGTGCTCATGGTGGTTTTTTGTTGTGTTTTTGCTAAAAAGGGGGAACTACTATGAGCAATTCGACGAGCACGTTTAAAATCAATGGTTTGGATTATACGGCAAAAGCCGGATTGACGATACTTGAGGTTATCAACCAAAATGGGCTAGCCCACCCGCAAATTTGCTATGTCCCCGAGGTCGATCCGATCCAGACCTGTGACACCTGCATTATCGAAGTCGATGGGAAACTCGTCCGCTCCTGTTCGACCGTGGCCGTGAGCGGGATGGATATTGCCATGAACTCGAGCAAAGCAAAAGAAGCCCAAACCGAAGCAATGGATCGGATCCTGGAAAACCACTCCTTATACTGTACAGTGTGTGATAATAATAACGGCAATTGCACGCTTCACAACACGGCAGAATTAATGGAAATTGAACACCAAAAATACCCTTACACACCGAAAGTGAAATTGGCCGATGTCGATATGTCGCATCCATTTTACCGCTATGATGCCAATCAATGCATTGCATGCGGGCAATGCGTCGAGGTCTGCCAGAACCTTCAGGTCAACGAGACACTATCCATCGATTGGGAAGCCGATCGCCCAAGGGTCATCTGGGATGAAGGCTCCGAAATCAACAGCTCATCATGTGTCGGCTGCGGACAGTGTGTAACCATTTGTCCCTGCAATGCATTAATGGAGAAGTCAATGCTCGGTGAGGCTGGGTTCATGTCAGGTATCAAAAACGATTTGCTCGAACCCATGATTGACCTTGTCAAAGAAGTGGAGCCTGGGTACAGCGGGATTTTCGCCCTTTCGGAAATCGAGGCGGCCATGCGTGAGAAACGGACGAAGAAGACAAAAACGGTCTGTACGTTTTGCGGGGTTGGCTGCTCATTCGAGGTCTGGACTAAGGGCCGGAAAATCCTTAAAATCCAACCGACTCATGAAGCTCCCGTCAATGCGATTTCCACATGTGTCAAAGGGAAATTCGGCTGGGATTTCGTAAACTCCGAGAAACGATTATCCAAGCCGCTCATTCGGAAAAATGGCAAATTCATCGAATCGAGTTGGAATGAAACATTGGACCTGGTCGCCTCAAGACTCGGTTCGATCAAACAACAGCATGGCGGCAACTCCGTAGGCTTCATTTCTTCCTCCAAGATCACGAATGAAGAAAACTATGTCATTCAAAAACTGGCACGACAAGTATTCGAGACGAATAACGTCGACAATTGCTCTCGTTATTGCCAATCGCCTGCTACAGACGGATTGTTCCGTACAGTCGGAATGGGCGGAGATGCCGGAACGATCAAGGATATCGCCGCGGCTGGTTTGGTCATCATCATCGGGGCGAATCCGGCTGAAGGGCATCCTGTACTGGCGACACGCGTGAAGCGGGCCCATAAGCTTCACGGCCAAAAACTGATTGTAGCCGATATCAGGAAAAATGAAATGGCGGAGCGTTCCGATATTCACATCAGCCCTAAACAGGGCACGGACCAGGTCTGGTTGATGGCGGTTACCAAATATATGATCGACCAAGGCTGGCATGATCAGGAATTCATTGATGAGAATGTGAACTTCTTCGACGATTATATGGAAGTACTTGAGAAATACACCCTTGAATATGCTGAAATGCACACAGGCCTTGCAAAAGAAGCATTGATCCAAATTGCTGCATTGATCCGTGATGCCGATGGGACCTGCATCCTATGGGGGATGGGTGTAACCCAAAACACTGGAGGCTCCGACACGTCGGCCGCCATTTCCAACCTTTTGCTGGCTACAGGAAATTACCGCCGCGCTGGAGCAGGTGCCTATCCGCTTCGCGGCCATAACAATGTCCAAGGCGCTTGCGATATGGGTACCCTCCCGACATGGCTTCCCGGATACCAGCATATTTCCGATGATGCGGCACGCGCCAAATTCGAAAGGGCTTACGGTGTAAAAATCGATGGCAAACCAGGCATGAACAATATCGACATGCTTCACGCCATTGAAAAAGGCGACATGAAAGCGATGTACCTAGTCGGTGAAGATATGGCACTTGTCGACTCGGATGCCAACCACGTTCATGACGTATTATCCAGCTTGGATTTCTTCGTGGTACAAGATATTTTCCTTTCCAGGACCGCTCAATATGCAGACGTCGTGTTACCTGGCGTGCCCTCGCTTGAAAAAGAGGGGACGTTCACCAATACGGAGCGTCGGGTACAGCGTCTATACCAGGCTCTGCCTGCTCTAGGAGACGCTAGAGCGGATTGGTGGATCACCCAAGAGATCGCCAAACGGTTGGGAGCGGATTGGAATTACACACATCCTGGTGAAATCTATGATGAAATGGCAAGCCTTTCACCGATTTTCAGCCAAGCCAATTATGGTGTGCTCGAAGGCTGGAACAGCTTCCTCTGGGGCAGCCATGACGGAGCAAGCACGCCGCTCCTTTATGTAGATGGTTTTAACTTTCCCGATAAGAAAGCCCGTTTTGCACTATCTGATTGGGTCGAGCCGGCTCAGTTCCCAGCGGAATTCGATCTTCACATCAACAACGGGCGGATGCTGGAGCATTTCCATGAAGGAAACATGACGAATAAATCTATTGGAATCCAAGCAAAGGTTCCGGATATTTTCGTTGAGATTTCGCCTAAGCTGGCTAGTGAGCGCAAAGTCGGCGATGGCGGGCTCGTCCGCTTGGTGTCACCATTCGGAGCCGTTAAATTAAAGGTGCTGATCACGGATCGAGTAAAAAACAACGAGCTATTTTTACCGATGAATTCCGTTGATAAAGACTCTGCCATTAACTTCCTGACCGGTCCCATTTACGATCAGCGCACAAGCACGCCGGCATACAAACAGACGATGGTCCGCATGGAAGTGTTATGCGCAAGCGGCGATACTCCGCTGCCCGATACAAATCCACGGAATAAAAAACGACATCCCCAAAATGGAGTCGAGGTTGAGCGGAAGTGGGCACGTCCAGGGTATGTTCATTTAACGGAAAAATAACAAGGAAGGTGATGTTCATGGCAGCTCCCATTACGGAAATCCATAATCCGCTTACGGAGGAAGAAGAAAAGCTCCAAAAACTAGAAGAACTAAAAACACTGATCGCCAATAATGAAGATGCCTTAAACCATATGTTTAAAATCGTCAATGAACTGAATGGCGCCGGAGTATTCGAAGCTGCGACCTCGATGCTTCAAGGAAAAGAACAGATTGCCAAAATCGCCCTTGAACAAGTCACAAGACAACCTGTCACAAACCTGATCAATACCGTTATGGGGGCAACAGGGGCCTTGATGAAAGCCGATGCCGCACAATCGACGAAACTGCTGAACAGTGCACTCGCCGGAATCGACGAAGGAAACAAATTCCTCCAAAGCGAAAAGAAAATCGGCGTACTCGATCTAATGAAAACGTTGAATGATCCCGACATAAACCGGGCGATCGGTTTCGGCGTCCACTTCCTGAAGGGAATGGGCAAGGAATTGAAGGAATAGGAAGGAAGGTTGACTCTTTTTAGGGTCAGCCTCTTTTTTCACTCATCAAAAAACAGGCTATACTCCCTCCCCTTATTCACGCCACGGCTTGTCAGGTTCAATGATTGCAGGATTCGCGTTGCAGTGGATGCAGAGGAAATATTCAAAAAATCCCGCAGCTGCCGATTCGTGATAGTCGGGCCGATTAAATAAAAATAATCTCGTAAAGCTTGGACATGTGCATCCTTACTGGCTAGTCCGCATGGCTTGCAAATCCATGTACCATATCTCCTAAGTAACTGGTGACAGTTACAATTCTCGCAAATCATCCCTTTTAGTAGATCACTTTCGGTAAGTTTGTACCGTTCAAGAATGGAAAAATCGGCATCGATATGCTGTTTATTGATGACGCGAATAGCTTTCTTTAAAGCTTTATCATCTAAAATCGATTCTTTCATGGAATTTTCGAGTTGATTAATTATAGCGGGAAGCGCCTCGCGATGAATGACTTTATACTGGAGCGTACGGTTTTCAGGAGAGGTACGGATGATGGTTTGGGGATTGCTGATGACAATGAATGAATGGATCGGAATTACTGGAATGTTATATTGCAAAAGTCACGATTAAAGTATCCATCTGAAAAAAAAGGGATGGGTCCTACAACCGTATATCGTGGAAGATGAAATGACTTTTCGGTTCCAAAAAGCTTACTTAATGGAAAGTCAATGGAGGTTTCCCCTTTATAGCCAGCCTCCCTTTTATTGAGATCCTGCATAATTGAAGGCATCTTTGGATGATGTGGCGGAAGCCTGCGCACCAATGCACGTAATTTGAGGATCGTAAGCGGGACTTTTCGCTGTTTTACAATCAATATTCCTCACTCCTATCTTGGGTTTCTCCCAAAGGATTCGACAAAAATAACGAATATTCCTTCAAATGAATGCGCTTGTCCCTTTTATCTGCGAAATTCGAGGATTTTTCTACAATTCCGGCATTTTATTTGCGAAACTGATCTTTTTTTCTGCAATTTCGGCATTTTATCTGCGATTCCGGCATTTTATCTGCGATTCTGGTCCATTTATCTGCGATTTCGGCGATATTTCGATTTTCCGACAAAAAAAGGACCCCAAAAGCAGGTCCTCGTCATAAATCTGCAAGCGCCCTGCCCGCCTGTCGTCCGGAGAAAAGGCAGCCGCCGACGAATGTTCCTTCCAATGAACGATAACCGTGAACCCCGCCCCCGCCGAATCCAGCTACCTCACCCGCTGCATACAGGCCATTCACTGGATGTCCGGAAGCATTCAGGACGCGACAGGAAAGATCGGTTTGCAATCCTCCCAGAGTTTTTCTGCTGACGATATTCAACCGTACCGCTATCAACGGACCATTCTTTTGATCGAGGATTTTATGCGGTGCTGCAACTCTTATTAACCGATCCCCGATATAATGGCGTGCTCCACGCATTGCGGTGATTTGCAGGTCTTTCGTGAATTTATGATCCATTTCCCTATCCCTCGCGATTATTTGCCGCTCGATATCGGCAAGGACAAGCAAGTTCTCTTCCGTGAGCTTATTCATCCCGTCCACAAGTTCCGGGAGTGAATCCGCTATGACAAAATCCTCGCCCTTGTCCATGAAAGCCTGCACGGGAGACGATGCGCCAGGCAGGACCCGGGATAACACCTTCCGAATGCTTTTACCTGTCAAATCGGGATTTTGCTCAGAGCCCGATAAAGCAAATTCTTTTTCGATGATTTTCTGCGTCAAAATGAACCATGAATGGTCGTACCCTGTCGCCATGATGGCATCAAGCGTCCCCAGCGTATCGAATCCCGGAAAATTCGGAGCAGGGAATCGCTGGCCCGTTGCATCGAGCCAAAGAGATGAAGGCCCGGGCAGGATACGGATTCCATGCTTGGCCCAAACGGGATCATGATTCTTGATTCCTTCCGTATAGTGCCACATCCGGTCGCGATTGACGATTCTTCCTCCGGCCTTTTCCGTAATGGCAAGCATCCTCCCATCCACATGCTCAGGAACGCCGGAAATCATATTTTTCGGGGCTTCACCTAGTCGCGCAGGCCAATTCTTTCTTATCAATTCATGATTGGCCCCGATTCCGCCGCTTGTCACAAGCACAGCTTGAGCATGAAACGAAAAGTCCCCGATCACTTCCCGGGAGCTAGCCTCGCCGCGAGCTGCCGAGCTCGGCACAAGCACCGATCCACGTACACCAATGACAGAGTCGTCTTCCGTTAACAATTCATTCACGCGATGACGGGGACGATAATCGACCAGACCTTTCCCGATCGCTTTACGGACCCGATCCTCGAACGGCTTTACGATCCCCGGGCCCGTTCCCCATACAATATGAAAACGCGGAACCGAGTTACCATGCCCTTCAGCGAGGTAACCCCCTCGCTCCGCCCAGCCAACTACCGGAAAAAAACGGATGCCCTGGGCTGTCAGCCATTCCCGTTTTTCCCCTGATGCAAAGTGGACGTAAGCTTCCGCCCACTTTTTCCCCCAATGATCTTCATCATCCTCCCGATCAAAACCAGCCGTACCTAACCAATCCTGCCAGGCAAGCTCCCGTGAATCCTTAATGCCCAATCTCCGCTGTTCAGGTGAGTCGACAAGAAATAAACCGCCAAAAGACCACCATGCCTGCCCGCCAAGAGAAGCTTCCGGTTCTTGATCCAGCAGCAATACTTTCTTCCCGGCATCCGCAAGCTCTGCCGCAGCCACCAACCCGGCGAGACCCGCTCCGACCACAATTACATCAAATCCCATCAACATGCCCCCGTCTCCATATGTATGCGCTTTCATTAAATGCTCTCTTCCTACATTCCCTGTTCATCCTCATATTCCTTCTTGAAAGGAAAAAAGGCAAATAAAAAACCACCAATATATGTATTGGTGGAGACGGTGGGAGTCGAACCCACGTCCAGACATAACGGCACTTAAGCTTCTACGAGTGTAGTCGATATATTCGCATTTCGCGAACTCATTAGCCTATCGACAGGCGGCAGAGCAGCTAGTCTGATTGGTCTCTTCCTTCATCCTCAGACGGTGGATTCCGGCGTATCCCACTTAGAGTGAGTCCCTTACCCTACCACGTGGGCCATGGAGGGAGGAACAGCTAACGACTGTTGTTACGCAGCGAAAGCTAGGTTGTTGTTTTGTTTGCCAGTTATAGGCGTTGACGTTTTAACGAGGCCGATCCCCTCGACTCGCAACTTAAGCTCGAACTATCCCTGTCGAATCCGTAACGTCCCCATGATTGAAATGGAGCGTACGAGAGAAGAATAGTCAGCAAGTTGGCTGATATTCAATTGTCATCGGTACAGGATTAATTATAACAGATTGAAACGAAAAATCAATTGTAAGGTCTTGGCAGTGTTACATCTTCTGACGATCACGGAAAGCACGTTCAATATCACGTTTCGCTTCCTTCTTCTTCAGGTCATCTCGCTTGTCATATTGCTTCTTCCCTTTTCCAAGCCCGATTAAAACCTTGGCAAAACCATTTTTCAAATACATTTTCAATGGAACGATGGTGTAGCCCGCTTCTTTCGTTTCACCGATCAGTTTACTGATTTCTTTCTTATGCAAAAGGAGCTTCCGTGTCCGCAACGGGTCATGGTTAAACTGATTCCCCTGCTCGTAAGGACTGACATGCATATTATAAAGATAGATTTCGCCATTTTCAATTTTAGCGAAGGCATCTCTCAAATTCACTCGGGCCGCACGGATTGCCTTGATTTCGGTCCCTTTCAAAACGATGCCTGCTTCAAATGTTTGTTCAATGAAGAAATCATGATACGCTTTTTTATTTTGTGCTAGTTGTTTACCTGAGCCTTTTGGCATCTAACTCTCCCCTTTTTACATCCGATCGCGGTGAGAGGATGAATCGATCATCCCCTCACATCAATCTTATCTCTTTTTAGGCTTCCTCTTGCGCTTGGCAGCGGGCGCATTTTCAAAGAATTTTTTCTTCTTTTTCGGCTTTTTATCGGAAGAAGGCGAATCTCCCTTGCGATTGCCGCCACGGCCGCCGCCTTTTCCTTCGTTTCTTCCGCCATTCCCGCCGCGGCCGCGTTTACGGTCACCTGAATTGGCTTTGAATATTTTCTTCTCTCCGGATGGACGCGGACGGCTCACCTTCATGCCGATGATTTCAAAATCGATGGCGCGTTCCTCTTTATTGACGTTGGAAACACGTACGTCGATTTCGTCCCCAATCCGGAATACATTCCCTGTACGTTCCCCGATCATGGCCAGCTGGCGCTCATCGAAGCGGTAATAGTCATCCGTCATGAAGCTGACATGAACAAGCCCCTCAATGGTGTTCGGCAGCTCGACGAACATTCCGAAATTCGTAACGGAACCAATGATGCCGGTATATTCCTCGCCGATTTTATCAAGCATATATTCGGCTTTCTTCAAATCATCGGTTTCGCGCTCCGCATCGACGGAGCGACGTTCCCGCTTCGAGGTATGATCGGCAATCTCGGGTAAAATCGCATTCCATTTCTCTTTCGTAGCTTCATCCGTTTTACCTTCCACCAAATAAGTCCGGATCAGCCTATGCACGATCAAATCCGGGTAACGGCGGATCGGTGAAGTGAAATGTGTATAAAATTCAGCTGATAATCCAAAATGGCCCAGGCTTTCCGGATCATATTTCGCTTGCTGCATCGAACGGAGCATGACGGTGGATATGACCGTTTCTTCCGGCTTGCCTGCCACTGCCTCGATGATTTCCTGTAATGCCTTTGGATGGACGTCATTGGCCGACCCGCGCACGATGTAGCCGAAGTTCGTAATGAATTCGAAGAAGCGCTGCAGTTTTTCCGGCTTCGGATCTTCGTGGATACGGTAAATGAACGGAACGTCAAGACGGTTGAAATGCTCGGCAACGGTTTCGTTGGCCGCGAGCATGAATTCTTCAATCAGCTTCTCGGCAACCGACCTTTCACGTAAAACGACATCAGTCGGATGTCCCTCTTCGTCAACGATAACCCTCGCTTCATTGAAATCAAAATCGATCGCACCGCGGTTCATCCGATTTTTACGAAGGATGGCCGCCAACTTCTCCATGTCCTCGAACATCGGCACCAACGCTTCATAGCGCTCCAGCTGTTCTTCATCTTTATCCACCAAAATCTTGTTCACATTGCCATATGTCATCCGCTCCGTCGTCTTGATGACACTTTCAAAAATCTCGTGATTGATGACATGCCCGTCTGGTGTGATTTCCATCTCACAAGAAAGTGTAAACCGATCGACCTGCGGGTTCAAGGAGCAAATCCCGTTCGATAAACGATGCGGAATCATCGGAATGACCCTGTCCACCAAATAAACGCTCGTACCCCTTTCAAGGGCTTCCTTATCGATTGGCGAACCTTCCGTAACATAATGGCTGACATCGGCAATATGGACACCTAGCTTGTAATGGCCATTTTCTAGCTTGGTAACCGAAACGGCATCATCGAGGTCCTTCGCATCGGCCCCATCAATCGTGACCAAAACATCATGGCGCAAATCCCTGCGGCTGCCGATTTCACTTTCAGAAATCGTATCGGAAACGGCATTGGCTTGCTTCATGACTTCTTCCGGGAATTCCATCGGCAAACCATATTTATGGATGACGGAAAGGATATCGACGCCAGGGTCATTTTTATGCCCTAGAATTTCGATGATTTCTCCTTCTGCACTTACACGTCCTTCTGGGTAAGAAGTCAGCTTGACGACAACCTTATGGCCCTCCACCGCTCCATGGGAAGCATGCTGCGGGATGAAGATGTCGTTTGCGATCTTTTTATCATCAGGGATGACGAAACCAAAGCTTTTGCTTTCGGAGTATGTACCTACCACTTGCGTTATTCCGCGTTCAAGGATCCTGATGACCGTGCCTTCTTGCCTTGATCCGGACGTTTCCGAGGATACTCGTACCATGACGATATCTCCGTGCATCGCTGTACCCGTTTCATTTGGCGGGATGAAAATATCATCCATTCCTGGGTTATCTTCAGGCGTTACAAATGCGAAGCCCTTTGCATGACCCGTTAATTTTCCGCGGAACAAATTCATTTTTTGCGGCAGGCCGTAACGATTGCTTCTCGTTCTGACCACCAATCCCTTTTCTTCCAGCTTCACTAGCGCCTTGACGAAATTCTTGAAGTCTGCCGAGTCTTCGATCTTCAAAGCCTCTTCAAGCTCCTGTACCGTCAATGGCTTATATGCTTCGTCGGTCATGTACGTCAAAAGCCTATTCATGTGTTCTTGAATGTTATCTTCCATAAAACCCCTCCTATTCAGGGTATAATAAATTTGTTATTCGGACCAATCCAGACTTTCTAAAAATTCCAATACATCTTCATGCAGCTGTTCTTTTTCTTTATCCAGCGTGATGACATGACCGGATTCTTCATACCACTTCAGTTTCTTGACAGGTGACTCGATGGAATCAAAAATGATATCGGCACTTTTCGGATTGATGACGTCATCATGCCGCCCCTGCACGACATATGTCGGTGCATAAATCAAATCGACATGCTCCCGTACATCCGTTATCAATTCCTGAAGGGCTTTCAATGTATTCATCGGTTTATCGGCCAGGAGGTCCATTTCATGCTCTATTTGCTCTTGCGTTTTTCCTTCATACTTCTTAAATTCTCTAGCGTACTCCAATACTCCTTTATACATCATCTCTTCACTTTTGATATACATGGGCGCACACATTGATACGATACCCTTTATAGGTACAGTGTAACCTAATTTAAGAGAAAATACGCCTCCCAAAGAGAGTCCGGCAACAGCTATTTCCTCATGGCCCTTGCTCTTCAGGAAATCGAATGCCATCATGACGTCCTTCCACCAATCAACAGGGCCCGTTTTCACCAGCTCCTCTGGCGGAACCCCATGTCCCTTATAGTGCGGGGCATGGCAGGTGTAACCGTGCTTCTCCAAGTGACGTCCAAGCATCCGCACATCTGCGGAATTCCCCGTGAATCCATGCAATAGTAAGACAGCTCTTTTTCCGCCTTCAAAAGTAAAGGGCTGCTGCAGCTTGATTTTCATGATAATTAGCTCCTTCATTAGTAAATAGCATCCAAAAAAATTCCCTATCTATCATTAAGTACTAAAATTACTATATCTATTCATGCAACTATCGTGCAAAGAAAAAAGCCTAGCTATTTAGCTAGACTCATTTTTGATCGATTACACATCAAAGAATGCAACAAGTAAAGTTAAAGCAAAGAATAAAATGGCTAATACTACCGTTGCACGATGTAAAATCAAATCCAAGCCGCGAGCTTTTTGCTTTCCGAATAGCTGCTCAGCACCGCCGGCAATCGCACCTGATAAACCTGCACTTTTACCCGATTGAAGCAATACCGTCACAATAAGGGCGATACTGACGATCACCAAAAGCGTTATGAGAAATGCATGCATGCAATCACACCTCCTGAAGTACCAATAAACAATTACTTTAACTTTACCACACCCATAAGATATCCACAATCTTTGTTATCATTTAATGGTAAGAATTCCTAAACAGCAGCTTCATCATTTTCTTTTTGAATCAAAGTTTGAGATAATTCACAAAAAGGGAAGAAAGAGGTGTCACCATGTTCAAGCCCATTCTCCGGATTCTTGATTTATTGACCATCCTGTTCTCGGCGGTTGCAGGCTATTCTTTATGGATAGGCGGCAGCAATCTCATCAGTGTCTTATTGATCATTCTCTCGCCGCTTTTGCTGCTGCTTGCAAAATATCATGGCAATCGATATTTATTATTTGCTGCATATACCACGACAACCGTCTATTTTACTGCTATTATTTATAATGGACTTTCCAATAGCGGCATCGACTTTTTCCAATCAAGTTACCATGTGCTGCTGATCGGTGCAGCCGCCATCCTGCTGAGCATCATAGCGGCCGTCATTGGTTTCGGCACCAACACCCTTACGATTCTCTGGCTATCGCTGCACGCCCTGGTCACCTTCGAGACGATCAGGATGTCAGGCGGTTTCCTATCTCACTTTTGGTCTGCACCCGTCGTGGAAGCCGCAGTCCGCAATGATTATCCATTTTTATTGATGGTGGTCTGGATCGGCTTATTCCTCGATAAGTACCAAAGTGAATTGACGAGGGATTACTTGTCACGATAATCTTTCAAAACGCCTATCGCAGGAAATCTTATATTAAAAGCAAGGGGCCTTTCATATGTTAAAACCTATATTTACTGCAACTGCTCTGTCATCGTTCATTTTATTGTCCGGATGTTCATTCGACCAATCAAGCGATGAAAAAAAAGAGCAAAAAGAAGAACACCCGAGCTCCCACCATACGGAGACAGAAACTGATGATAAGCAAGATGATTCAAAAGAATCGGCCCAACGCCAGGTGGAAGTGGATGAAACGGTCAAGCCCGCGCAGGCTGGCCTGCAGACTTTAGCCAACCCAGAAAGCATCCCTGTACTTGTCAACAAACAATACAGCTTGCCGGAAGATTACAAACCTGAAGATCTTGTTTACCCAAAAGTGGATTTCATCTTTCAGGATAAAATTGAAAAAAGAATGATGCGCAAAGAAGCGGCAGAAGCGCTTGAACGGCTATTCCAAGCTGCCGAAAAAGACAATATGCACTTCGCCGGCGTATCCGCCTACCGTTCACATCAAACGCAAATCACGGTCTTTAATAACTATGTGGCCAAGGACGGGGAAGAAAAAGCGAAAACCTACAGTGCAATGCCTGGGACGAGCGAGCACGAAACAGGTCTGGCCATCGATGTCACGACCCATGACGGTGCATGTGCTGCCCAAGATTGCTTCGGAGACACGAATGAAGCGTCCTGGCTTGCAGAGCATGCCCATGAATACGGATTTATCATCCGCTATCCGGAAGGCAAGGAAAACATTACAGGCTATAAATACGAACCGTGGCACATCCGCTATATTGGCGCCGATGCCGCAACTGAAATCTTCAAAACGAAAAGCACTTTGGAAGAATACTATAATGCCGTTCCAGTAGAAGCTGTAGATAAATAAGTAAAAGGTGCCCATATGCGGCACCTTTTTTTGTTTGGAATTCTATTAATCAAACGTTTGATTAAATATGCTGCCCCATCTTTTCTAAAAGAGCATTGATGCCACCTTAAGGTTTGATAACCGTTCGAAATGAACCTGAAACGACTGTACTTTCATAGTCACTTTCACTGACTTCATAAGGCTTGGGTAAAGCAATAACCTGGAAATTCGAATCATGCTGTACCTGTGGAAGCTTATATTCAAACACTTTTCTTTCTCCAGGCTTAACTGCCACATTTCCTACTAATTGATTATTTTCCAATGGGATCTGCTGCCAATGATTTAATGCAATAATATGGTAATTTTCCTCTTTCTCGCCAACATTTCCAACTGAAATGAAAACATGCTCACCACTTCTTGCTGTAGGCAGGATACTTAGTTCCTCTTTTTGTTTGCTGACAAATATAGTATCGTTGGGTCCTTTTTTAATTGTGTCATCAGGAATAAAACCAGCAGCTGCCTTTGGTTTCTCGCCGTTGCTCTTAACCTTAAAACGCATAGGTAACACTTCTTGCAAAGCACTCATTTTTGATATATCCAAATTATCTATTAGATAATTTGGTTTTTTAAATATAAGATAATCTATTTCTCTTGTTCGATCGTTAGTGGCAACACTAAGATTAAACTCGTTACTTTTATTTGGCTTGGCATTGAAGGTATAAACACTGTATGGTTTTCCTTCCACTGTAAAGGGTGTTTGTTCAAAATTACGAAGGACTATTACGGCATATTCCCTTTCCACTTCTATAAAATTCGAGAGCGAAAACGTATACTCAAGCTTATTATTTTTCGGCTCCAGTGTACTTCCATTATTCATTACTTTTCCATCGTCATCTAACAAGCCGTAGGAGATGGTATTGGAGCCTGCCTTAAAACCGGGCTGTACACCTTTTGTATTTTCCGTTTTATTGTAAAAGATCCACCCTGAGATTCCAATCAATATAAGTGAGGTCACTATCAAAAGCTTTTTTTTCATATTATCCTGGCTCCTACAATAAAGTTAAGGCTAACATCAGTTAGCCTTAACTTTTCTTATATTTAAAATTTATCTTTAGTTTCATGTACTACTGTTTTATAACTCTTCTTTACATAAGTATGATTGCCAAAAGCAGTTGCAGGAATATTATTAGATTTATCAGTAAAAGTAGCTCCAGCATATGTTGAATTTTTCTGAGAATCTGTTTTTTGTCCTTTTAACCCTCCCTTACTGCTATATACTCTAACTTTAGCAGCGATAGTATCTTCTTTTACTGCTGCTGATGAAGTAGCGGTTGCACTTGGAGAACCAAATATTGGATTGCTCGCCTTCACTTTGGAACTGCACTTGATTTTCTTACCAAATGTTTCCCCTGCAATACCTGAGGTTAGGCTACTGACTTCAGATAAACTTGAGATGTTAGTGACGGTTGTTTCTGATTCTATTTCTGCTGCAATTGTACTGTTTCCAATTGATAAACTAGTAAAAATCGTACCGAAAACAAATAATTTCTTAAGCATAATTATTTTTTATCTCCTTTAATATGTAATAGTAGTTTCATTATCCTATGTTTTATAAATGAAATATCTACCAATAAATATATTATATACCAAATTACCTATATATTTCAATGAAAACTTAATAATTTAGAAACATTAATGTTTTATCTATACAAGTAAACCATAATAGAAGGCTATACTCTCATCCCATAATGGTTGCACACCCTCACCCTCATGAAACATAAAAAAACCTTCCATTCAGGTGTAATTGGAGGTGAAAGAAAAAAGATTTTACCGTAATTATTTCTTCAAGTTCAAGTCGCCAAGCCCTTCACAGATGCGAAGAAGTTGGTTGTATTTAACGATACGGTCCGTACGTGACATGGAATATGTTATGCGCAGTTACTTCCATAAAAACTTAACTCAACAGTATTTTTACTCAAGATGATAATTAGTGAACAATTAGTCAAAGATAGTAATGTAGCTAGTTCTGGCACATACTTATCAGAGAAGGAATCTGGACGGGGAGGTTTCTATGTGGTAAAAGATTATAAAAATTATCGGGATATGAAGAGCATAAGAGAAATAATGAAAAATAAATCAGATAAGATGAATCATGGAATTAAAAGTCTAAATCAAAAAATGGACAAGCTCATAGAGCAAATTCAGAAAAAGATAAATGAGCTTCCTTATAAAAGAAGGACCATTCTTGTTATTTATTTACTATTAACAAGTTGAAGAAATTCAGAAAACTTTTGATTCATAAATTGTGCTTTCTTCAGAATTTCTTCCTTCTCGTTTTCTACATATAATTTTACCGCTTTACCTCTTTGGCTTAACTCATTGCTGATTTTAATGGTTAAGACATGCCCGCTGGCCGCTTTATTTCCCGAATTTACAGAACATTCAGAAACCAACACTACTTTATGCTTTTTATCTTTATTCAAACGTAATATACTATGCGATCTACGTATTTTATTACGCGCTCCATGCATTATAATTCCTCCCCTACTGAATTAATTCATTATTGTATCAATATGATGGATTACTAATAGGTGTTTCCGGACGCAAATTTTGAGGCAAGGAATGTGCCTGCAGCCAATGTAACAAATGCAATAATTTTATTGTTTTGGAGTGTCTTTATGCTCTTAGAGCTAGGTTGCTGAACATATAATTTCAACCAATACTTATCCCAATCTTCTTTCCCAAGTCCAGTCCGAATCTTTGAGAAAATCGGCTGTAAATCGGTTTTAAGTAAGTTTATTTTACTCGAAATCAACTCTTTGGATGCGTCTGGTACCTCTGTGTTCTCTTCCATAATTCCTCCTTTTCTATTTTGTATTCTCTTTTTATTTTATACAAAAATACATTTACAAAAAAGCACTTATTAAATATATTTTGAAAAAATAAACATAAAAACCCCCCATTCACATGGAATGGGAGGTGAGAGATAATCATCTCCACCCCTTCTCGTCGGAAGAGGGTGTCACGGTAATTATTTCTTCAAGTTATAGAAAGATTTCAAGCCGCCGTAAACAGCCAAGTCGCCAAGCTGGTCTTCGATGCGAAGAAGTTGGTTGTATTTAGCGATACGGTCCGTACGTGACATCGAACCTGTTTTGATTTGTCCTGCGTTCGTTGCAACGGCGATGTCAGCGATTG
Source organism: Peribacillus sp. FSL E2-0218 (assembly GCF_037992945.1). Taxonomy (NCBI): domain Bacteria; kingdom Bacillati; phylum Bacillota; class Bacilli; order Caryophanales; family Bacillaceae; genus Peribacillus; species Peribacillus sp. FSL E2-0218. Next base: position 4,817,274 of record NZ_CP150304.1, read on the forward strand.
TTGCATCTTCCGTTTCACCTGAGCGGTGGGAAACGACAGCCGTGTAGCCAGCGCGCTTAGCCATTTCGATTGCGTCAAACGTTTCAGTCAGTGTACCGATTTGGTTCACTTTGATCAGGATCGAGTTACCGATGCCTTTTTCAATGCCTTCAGCCAATTTTTTCGTGTTCGTTACGAATAAATCGTCACCAACCAATTGAACTCTAGAACCGATGCGTTCAGTTAGAAGTTTGTGGCCATCCCAGTCATTTTCATCCAAGCCGTCTTCGATGGAAAGAATCGGGAATTCATTCACTAGCTCTTCATAGAAAGCAACCATTTCTTCAGATGTAACGCCATTGCGGCCTTCGCCTGCAAGATCGTATTTGCCTGTTTCTTTGTTATAGAATTCAGATGAAGCTACGTCCATACCAAGGTAGATATCTTCGCCTGCTTTATAGCCTGCTTTTTCAATCGCCTCGATGATGACTTGAAGTGCTTCACGGTTCGAACCTAGGTTTGGCGCAAAGCCGCCTTCGTCGCCAACAGCCGTGTTCAAGCCTTTAGCAGAAAGAACCGATTTCAATGCATGGAATACTTCAGCACCCATACGAACGGCTTCCTTGAAGCTTGGCGCACCGACAGGAAGGATCATGAATTCCTGGAAGTCGACGTTGTTATCGGCATGTGATCCGCCGTTGATGATGTTCATCATTGGAGTTGGAAGTTGTTTTGCATTGAACCCTCCAAGGTAACGGTACAATGGTAAACCGGAAAATTCAGCAGCAGCATGGGCAGCAGCCATGGATACGCCAAGGATTGCATTCGCTCCAAGGTTTCCTTTGTTTTCCGTACCATCCAATTCGATCATCGTAAGGTCAAGGCCAGCTTGGTTCGTTACATCCAAGCCAATGACAGCTTCAGCAATGATTTCATTTACGTTATCAACCGCTTTTTGTACCCCTTTACCCAGGTAGCGAGATTTATCCCCGTCACGAAGCTCAACTGCTTCATGTTCTCCTGTTGAAGCACCTGATGGAACGATGGCGCGTCCGAAGTATCCGGACTCAGTTTGGATTTCTACTTCTATTGTTGGATTACCACGGGAATCAAGCACTTCGCGTGCATATACATGTTCAATGTACGGCATTTAAATCTCTCCTTTTCCAATTCACAATTTTATTTAGATAATAGGGATTTCCCTGTCATTTCAACAGGTTTTTCGACTCCAAGCAGATCAAGCATCGTTGGAGCTAAATCGCCTAATATACCATCTGTTCTTAATGTTACCTGATTTTTGGTGATAATGACAGGCACAGGGTTCGTTGTGTGGGCCGTCATCGGATTTCCTTCAAGCGTAACGACTTCATCGGCATTCCCATGGTCTGCCGTGATGATTGCCGTGCCGCCTTTAGAGACGATCAAATCGACGATCCTGCCTAGGCATTCATCAACGGTTTCAATCGCTTTTATGGTCGGCTCAAGCATCCCTGAGTGCCCAACCATATCCGGGTTGGCAAAATTCAAAAGGATCGCATCGAAGTTATCGGCCTCGATTTGTTCCACCAACGCATCCGTCACTTCATAAGCACTCATTTCCGGTTTTAGATCGTATGTAGCGACTTTCGGAGAATTAATTAAAATCCTCTCTTCACCAGGAAACTTCTCTTCTCGGCCACCGCTCATGAAAAACGTCACATGCGGATATTTTTCCGTTTCAGCAATGCGAAGCTGAGTAAGCTTGTTTTGAGAAAGCACTTCCCCTAATGTATTATCGAGATTTGTCGGCTTGAATGCAACATATCCATCAACCGTTTCCGAAAAATGCGTCAGGCAGACAAAATGAAGGTGTTTCGGATGTCCGGGACCGCGGTCAAATGAGCGAAAGTCCTCATTCGTGAATGTATTCGAAATCTGGATCGCCCGGTCGGGACGGAAGTTATAAAAGATAACGGCATCCTCATCCTTAATCGTCGCCACCGGCTTGCCATCCTCCGCCGTAATGACCGAAGGAATCACGAACTCGTCAAAAATACCATGTTCATATGAATCCTCGACACATTCCAGTGCAGAAGGATAAGCTGGGCCATCTCCATATACCATTGAACGGTAGGATTTTTCGACACGCTCCCAGCGTTTGTCACGGTCCATGGAATAATATCTTCCCGAAATGGTTGCAAAGCGGCCTACACCGATTTCCTTCATTTTCGCCTCGGCATCCTTGATATAGCCCTGAGCCGTTTTTGGTCCGACATCACGCCCATCGAGGAACGCATGGACATACACATTCTTGACTCCTTCTTTGGCTGCCAATCTCAGCAAGGCATACATATGTTCAATATGGCTATGCACGCCGCCATCCGAAAGAAGCCCAAATAGATGAAGGTCTGTACCTTTTTTCTTGGTATGCTTCATAGCCTCGACCAAGGTCGGGTTTTCTGCAAACTCGCCTTCGCGGATTGCCAGGTTCACACGGGTCAGGCTTTGATAAACGATGCGTCCGGCACCGATATTCAAATGGCCCACTTCCGAGTTCCCCATTTGTCCTGCAGGCAAGCCGACTGCTTCGCCGCTTGCAGTTAGATGGGAGTGCGGGTACTGCTCCCAATAACGGTCAAAATTCGGTTTTTTCGCATGATAAACAGCATTTCCTTTTTCCTCGCTGCGGCAGCCAAAACCGTCCAAGATGATAAGTGCCACAGGCGACTTACTCATAGTGACCAGCCTCCAGCAATTGTAAGAAACTATCCGGCTTCAAGCTTGCCCCGCCTACCAATGCACCGTCAATATCAGGTTGCGCCATGTACTCTTTGATATTCTCAGGTTTTACGCTGCCGCCGTACTGGATACGGATGGCCGCTGCCGCTTCGTTAGAAAACTTGTCAGCAACTACTGAACGGATATGTGCACATACTTCATTCGCATCTTGTGCAGATGATGATTTACCAGTGCCAATCGCCCAAATCGGTTCATAGGCAATGACAGCTTGTTTCAACTGCTCGTCGGATAAGCCCGCTAGGCCTTTTTCGATCTGACAGGCAACAAAATCATTCGTTTCGCCAGCTTCACGCTGCTCAAGCGTTTCACCGCAGCAAACGATCGGGGTTAATTGGTTAGCGAAAGCGGCATGAGCTTTTTTATTAACGGCTTCATCCGTTTCATTGAACATTTCGCGACGTTCGGAATGGCCTAGGATGACATAAGAGACACCAAGATCAGCTAATGCGATCGGGCTGACTTCTCCTGTGAAGGCTCCATTATCTTCAAAGTGCATGTTCTGTGCCCCGATTTTTACATCGGTCCCCTTTGCAGCTTGAACTAATTGATCCAGAAACAAAGCAGGAGCACATACAACCGTATCGATTACATCTTGCTTAGGAATTAAATTGCTCACTTCTTCTAAAAAGGCAGTTGCCTCAGATAGTGTCTTATTCATTTTCCAGTTACCTGCAATAATCGGTTTACGCATATGGTTTCTCATCCCTTCTAAAGTTGAAAAATTTTTGACGGTTCACGCCTATTTGTCGTTCAATGCTACAACGCCCGGCAATTCCTTGCCTTCCATGAACTCAAGAGATGCACCGCCGCCCGTTGAAATATGGGACATTTTTTCCGCCAACCCAAACTTTTCGGCAGCCGCAGCAGAATCTCCACCGCCGACGATGCTGTAAGTATCTTTTGCATCAGCCAAGGCTTGGGCAACGGTTTTTGTACCATTCGCAAATTTATCGAATTCAAACACGCCCATAGGCCCATTCCAAATGACAAGCTTGGAGCCTTTGATGATATCCGCATATAATTCACTTGTTTTCGGACCGATATCAAGAGCCATTTTCTCTTTTGGTATCGAATCGATATTGACGATTTCAGTCTCTGCATCAGGTGAAAATTCAGCCGTAACGACGGCATCAATCGGCAAATGCAGCTTCACGCCTTTTTCTTTTGCGCTTTCGATGAAGGATTTGGCCAGTTCAATCTTGTCTTCTTCCAATAGCGAGTTACCGATTTCATGACCTTGCGCTTTAATGAATGTATAACCAAGGCCGCCGCCAATGATCAAATGATCGACGTTTTCCAAAAGATTTTTGATGACACCTATTTTATCCTTTACTTTTGCGCCGCCAATTATAGCTGTAAAAGGACGTTCCGGGTTTGATAAAGCTTTTCCGAGCACGGCAAGCTCTTTTTCCATCAGCAATCCGGAAACGGCTGGAAGGTGGTGGGCAATCCCTTCCGTCGAAGCATGGGCACGATGGGCAGCCCCGAATGCATCATTCACATAAACATCGGCAAGTGCAGCGAATGACTTCGCCAATTCTGGATCGTTCTTTTCTTCGCCTGGATAGAAGCGGACGTTTTCCAATAACAAGATCTCGCCACTCTCCATATTGTCGATCATGGATTGAACGGACTCGCCATATGCTTCCTCAGCCTTTTGCACATCCTTGCCGCTAAGCTCGCTTAGTCGTTCGGCAACAGGAGCTAAACGTAATTCTTCCACAACTTGTCCTTTAGGACGGCCAAGATGGCTCGCCAAGATGACTTTTGCGCCTTGTTCCGTCAGGTAGGAAATCGTCGGCAATGCAGCTTTGATTCTTGTATCGTCCGAAATCTTTCCGTCCTGCATCGGTACGTTGAAATCAACACGGCAAAATACACGTTTCCCCTTTAATTCAATATCTCTAATCGACTTTTTATTCATAATCCAAAGAACCTCCTTAGATATTGTTATCACATTTTTGATTCTTTTAGTCAAAAAGGGAGAGGGTACATATCCCATCTCCCCTTTACTCTACTTCATTATAGTCGGTTTCCAGAAAATTATCCAAAAACAAGGAATGGAAGCGCCTCATATGCTTAATGACTTACTAATAATATCATCATCTGCCAGGTTTTATTAGAGTATGATTAAAAAAACCTCACCTTGGTGAGGTTTTTTTATTATTCTAATTACAATCCTTTTTTAGCCAAATAGTCGATTAAATCAACTACACGGTTAGAATATCCTGTTTCATTATCATACCAAGATAATACTTTAACCATGTTTCCTTCCATTACCATTGTGGAAAGGGCATCGATTGTAGAAGAAGATGGGTTGCCGTTATAGTCCGTTGATACTAGCGGAAGTTCGCTGTACTCAAGAATTCCTTTTAGGTCCCCTTCTGAAGCGTTTTTGAATGCTGCATTCACTTCTTCAGCTGTTACGTCTTTTTCTAGTTCTGCAACAAGATCGACTACAGATACGTTTGGAGTCGGTACACGCATTGCCATACCATTCAATTTCCCTTTAAGCTCAGGAAGAACAAGTGCAACAGCTTTTGCCGCCCCAGTTGTTGTAGGAATGATGTTTTCAGCCGCTGCACGAGCACGACGGTAATCTTTATGAGGTAAATCAAGGATTTGTTGATCGTTTGTATACGAGTGAACAGTCGTCATCATACCGCGCTTGATTCCGAATTGTTCATGAAGAACTTTAGCGAATGGAGCCAAGCAGTTCGTTGTACATGAAGCATTCGAGATTACATGGTGGTTCGCCGCATCATATTTCTCTTCATTTACACCCATGACGATTGTGATATCCTCATCGGATGCAGGAGCAGAGATGATTACTTTTTTCGCGCCAGCTTCTAAATGTTTGGCTGCATCTGAACGTTTCGTGAAACGTCCTGTAGATTCAACAACCACTTCAACACCTAAATCTCCCCAGCCTAATTGTGCAGGGTCACGTTCAGCCAATACTTTTACTTTATGGCCGTCAACTACCAAGAAATCACCATCAACCGCTACTTTTTCATTAAGAGAACCATGAATTGTATCATATTGAAGAAGGTGCGCTAGCATATTAGCATCCGTTAGGTCGTTAATAGCAACAATTTCCACCTCAGGGTTATTCAATGCTGCACGAAATACATTACGTCCAATACGTCCAAAACCATTAATACCAACTTTTACTGCCATGAAAAATTCCTCCTTTAAAGTTCGCAAATATATTAAGGGGTGTAATTCCCCTGAATTAACTCCAGTGCTGCCGCTTCATCCGTAATCAATACGGTTGACGAAGGAGCGCCTTTCATATAAGAACGGATAGCCTTGGCCTTAGTTTTCCCACCTGCGACAGTTATCACTCGCTTTTCAGGGCTGAGATCATCTAACTGGATGCCGACAGTCAAAACCTTATGGACAACTTTTCCGTTTTCATCGTAGTAATAACCGAATGCTTCTCCTACAGCTTTACCATCTAACAGCTTCTTTAACATTTCCGGCGGAGAATTCCTTCTCTCTGCCATCGCCATGGCATCACCAATTCCATGAATGATCATATCGGCAGATTTGATTTGTGAAATGACTTCTTTGATTGCAGGCTCCTTCTGAAAGGAAGCGTAAACTTCATCGCTCAATTGATCGGGTACATATAGCACTCTGTATGAGGCGTGCGCCTTCTGTGCCATTTTTTCGACGATCGTATTGGCCTGGTTCTGCACCGCTTCACCAATTCCACCGCGGGCTGGAACGAATATCAATTTCTTCGATGCTTCATCAGGCGACAGCGAATTGGCCACTTCAGCCATTGTCGATCCACCAGTTACCGCAATGATATTCTTTGATTTCCACTCGAGTTTCATACGGTTTGCACAAGCTTTGCCCAATTCTTTTTTTACCCATGGGGTTTCATCGCAATTTCCCGATACAATGATGACTTCATCCACTTGCAACAATTCCTGCAATTGCCGTTCCATTATGTCTATACCCATAACTTCACGCATTATTCCTTCTAACTTCTCCAGGATTTCCATCCCTTCATCCGTCAGTGTCATACCAGAACTGAAAATATTAACCAGGTTCTGACTTTTCAGAAAATCGACCTCGCCTCTAAGCGTCCGCTCCGTCAAATTAAGACTCACGGCCAGGCTTCGCCTTCCCACCGGCTGCATCATTTTGATATAACGCAGGATATCATATCTTTTTTGCATAACCATAAGGAAATCAGGTAATAATTTTCTTTGTACCTCGAGTAATGTACGCATAGATAAAACTCCTAAAAAGTCTGATTGGACACTATATGTCCCGCGTAGTCATTTTATGTCCCACCTGAAATAAAAAAAATATTCCTGCTACATATTTTATTCTAGCAGGAACGGATTGTTTCTTCAAATGATTTGAAAAATTATTTTTGCAAAAGCCCATTTAGAGCTGATTTATCAACTTTTCCATACTGAACGATTTCTTCTTTCCATTCAATCACAGGGATCATCAAAGCAAATTTCTCAAGCAGCACATCATCGGAATGAATATCGATTTCCTTAAAACCTATGCCTGATTCCCGTTTCACCTCTTCAAGTATCACCTTGGCCTCATCACATAACGGACATCTTGCCCTGCTATATAAAACAAACTGATTCGTTTCCAAAATACCCAACCCTTTTCAGTCATATCTTTTTCGTTTAGATGAAGACGGTATCCCTAGCTGCTCCCGGTATTTGGCAACCGTTCGACGTGCAAGGATGATTCCATGCTCCTCTTTCAGCCGTTCAGCCAAATCCTGATCCGATAGCGGCTTTTGTTTATTTTCGCCATCGATCGCGGCCTTGAGTCCCTTTTTAGCTTGCATGCCGGACATATCCTCTTCAAGGCCTACTGATTGTAAAGATGTTGTGAAGAAGATCCGCATCTCGATCGTACCGAAAGGGGTCTGCACATATTTACCTTTAACGGCGCGGCTTACCGTCGATTCATGTATTCCAAGTTCATCGGCCACTTCCTTCATCGTCATCGGCTTCAAGTAATTCAGCCCGTGATGAAAGCACGCTGGCTGTTTATCGACGATACACTGGATAACTTTCAATATCGTTTCTTTTCTCTGTTGAATCCCTCTTGAAATCCATTGGTATTCCTGCCACTTATCCTGAATGAACCGTTGTACTCCTTTATCTCCATGGCTCTTCATCCGGTTTAAGTACCCTTTATCGACATTAAGGTTCGGTGTGTTGCCATCGTAATTCCCGACAAGAAGCATCCCTTCACGGACCTCGACAACGACATCAGGCACTATATATGATGGTTTTTCCAGGAAGAACAATGAAGCTGGCCGCGGATTCAGCGTTTGCACATAATCGAATACCTCTTGTATTTCCTTCATTGTAGCGCCGATTTTCTTACTTAGATCTTTCCAACGCTTTTCGGCAAAGTCGAGAAAATGATTTTCTATGATGCTTTCCGCCAGGGGGTTGATCCCCTCCGCTATCACTTGGAGCAAGAGGCACTCTTGCAGATTTCTCGCTGCAAGTCCATGCGGCTCGAGCTGCTGTAGAATGGAGAGGCTCTCCTCCAAAACGGCTGGAGAGATGCCTGCAATGCAAATATCGTCCAGATTTATCCGCAAGTAACCGTTTTCATCAAGATTATGAATTAAGAGCAGCATCGCCTTATACTGCTCACCTGTTAGCTGCTGGTGATTGACCTGGGACATGACGTGCTGTTCAAGCGAGACGGTGTCTTCACTGATTTGTTCGATCCAATAGTTGGCATCATACGTATTTTTAAGGGTCCGTTTACCTTTTTTCCGGTCAAAGGTCGGCTGAAATAATGCAGATGTTGGCTGATCTAGGGACAGTAATGGATTTTCGGCCATTTTGTTTTCCAAGAAAGCGGAAAGCTCCTGGGTGGAGTATTGCAGCAAGGTAATAGCCTGCATGAGCTCCTGGGTCATTGCCATCTTTAAAGTTTGCTGTTGAAATAATCCTGCTTTCATATTCATACTCATCGATTCATCCCTCCCCACTCCATTTTACATTATCAGGAGAAAATTCTACACAAAAACCCATGAAAACGCTTACGTTTTTTTCTGAATGGTTTATTTGTTTTCCATACTATATGTCATGAATGCCATTTTCACAACTACTTTTATTGAAAAATCCCCATTTTTCAAGACTGAAGCCCTTATTTTCGATGGATGTCCCCATCAAACAGATTTCGATGGAAATCGCGAAATTCCAACAAAAATCATCTTTCATAAAAAAATCCCCCACTTAAATAATTTAAGCGGGAGATTTGGCAGTGCCCTCGGCAGGAATCGAACCTGCATTTCAAGCTTCGGAGGCTTGCGTTCTATCCGTTGCACTACGAGGGCGAATTGGAAAAATCAATGTTCATATCTATTCGACAGACTTCATTATATGATAGAATGCCCTCCTTTGCAAGGGTTATCAGGTTTAAAAGTTTGTCTTTTGGGTATTATGGATAATGTGGAAATTCATCCCTGATCGGCATAATTACAAATGAATTCAAAGAGGAAGGAGACTTGACCAGAAAATTGTCGAACAAATTATCACTTATAGGATTTGTTTTGTTTGACCTAAATTGACCAAAAAGTGTATCATACATACATAAAGAATTTAAAATGATTCTCTTAATCGAAGGAGGAAATGAACATGAATTTAATTCCTACAGTTATCGAACAAACAAGTCGTGGGGAGCGTGCCTACGATATTTACTCCCGTTTATTAAAAGACAGGATCATTATGCTGGGAAGCGGAATCGACGATAATGTTTCCAATTCCATTGTTGCTCAATTACTATTTTTAGAAGCGGAAAACCCTGAAAAAGATATCACATTATACATCAACAGCCCGGGCGGAAGCATCACTTCCGGTATGGCCATTTACGATACGATGCAATATATCAAACCTGATGTATCCACTGTATGCATTGGTATGGCCGCTTCCATGGGAGCCTTCCTATTGGCTGCTGGCGAAAAGGGCAAGCGCTATGCGTTGCCGAACAGTGAAGTCATGATTCACCAACCACTTGGAGGGGCGCAAGGACAAGCTACGGAAATCGAAATCGCTGCCCGCCGTATCCTTCACTTGAAAGATAAATTGAATCAGATTTTGGCAGAACGCACTGGCCAGCCTCTTGAAGTCCTTCAAAGAGATACGGAACGCGATAACTTCATGACATCCGAAAGAGCCCTTGAATACGGCTTGATTGACAAAGTCATCACTCGCAGCATCCTTGAGGATAAAAAAGATAAATAATGCAGCACAGCAAAAGGCCGCGAGAGCTTCGCGGCCTTTTAGCATGCCATGAAAAAAAGGATGCGCTTTTAGCATCCTCTTTCTTTAACTCTCTTGCTGAACGAATTCTTCCAATGCTTCCAGCGCTTCCTTCTCATCGCGCCCCTCAACGATCAGCTTCACGGATACGCCTGAACTGATGGCGAGGCTCATTAATCCCATGATGCTTTTTGCATTCACTTTCTTTCCTTCTTTTTCAAGAAATACATCCGAATGAAAGCGGTTAGCTTCTTGTACAAACAGGGCCGCCGGCCGGGCTTGTAAACCTGTTTTCAGTTTTACTTTAACTTGTTTCTCCACCATCATGATCTCCCCTGTAAGCTTTATTTTTTCGCAGCAATAGCCTCTCCCCCACGGAGCCTGTCAGCTATTTCGTCAATCTTCCGTAGCCGGTGATTAATTCCGGATTTACTGATGCTTCCCCCGGATACCATTTCGCCAAGTTCCTTTAAGGTTATATCCTGGAAGGCTATTCTCAGTTCGGCAATTTCACGAAGTTTATCCGGCAAAATGTTCAATCCGACCGTATCCTCGATGTAATGGATATTTTCCACCTGCCGCAATGAGGCACCGATCGTTTTGTTCAAGTTAGCCGTTTCACAATTCACAAGCCGATTCACAGAATTGCGCATATCACGGACAATCCGGACATCCTCGAACCTCAATAGTGCGGAATGGGCCCCAACGATACTTAAAAACTCGGCAATCTTCTCGGCTTCCTTCAAGTAAATGATGTATCCTTTTTTGCGCTCAAGCGTTTTGGCCTTCAGGTCGAACTTATTCATCAACTCACAAAGCGCATCATTATGCTCTTTATAAAGCGAGAAAATTTCCAGGTGATACGAGGACGTTTCCGGATTATTCACTGAACCTCCCGCAAGAAATGCCCCTCTTAGATAGGAGCGCTTACAGCATTTCTTTCCAACGATCTTATCCGATATCGCATGGAGGATTTCAAATCCGTCACCCAAAATTTCCAAATCGGTCAAAACCCGCTGTCCCCCAGATGACATCCTGACAATATAGACGTTATTCTTTTTAAGCTTCATCTTTTTACGGACCAAAAGCTCGACTTGGACCTCATAACTTTTCTTCAGCAGCGTATAAATCCGTCTGGCAATCGCTGCATTTTCAGTTTGAATATCCACAACAAGCTTCCGATTAGAAAATGAAAGGGATCCGTTCATCCGGATCAGCGCACACAATTCCGCTTTTCCGCAACAATCCTTTCCCTCTAATGTAGTAAGCTCTTTTTTCGTTTCTGAAGCAAAAGACATCCATTCCACCCCCAATCGAACGCAGGTAATCTATTTTTATCAGTAAAAAAACGCCCCTGCCTATATCTACGGAATTATATGGCTTTTCGTTTCATTTATTAGCATATTGTAAAGCAAATCGGCCACTTTTTCTGTATCATGCCGGATGACATTCCCTTCATAGCTGAAAATGCGCTCCTGGATGATCTCAAGGCCCATCCTTTTTAAACTCTCGACATCATACATGACAGGCTTGGCATATTCAGCTTGGTACCGCTGCTGGATCTCGGCCGGTATTTCCTCATTATTCACAAGTATCCTGTCAATATAGGCATTGCCCATATGGTCATATATCGCTTTAATATGATCGCTTGCGCTATAATCCAGCGTCTCGCCTGCTTGTGTCATCAAGTTGCAAATGTACACCTTCTTAGCCTTGGAACGGCCGACCTCTTCCCCCAGTCCAGGGACAAGTAAATTAGGCAGAATGCTAGTATATAAGCTTCCCGGTCCGATGACAATAAGATCAGCCTGCTTGATTTCCTGAAGGGTTTCACTGAGCGGCTTGATATGTCGAGGAGATAAGAACACTTTTTTTATCTTCTTTCCTGAGAAGGGGATCTTGGATTCTCCTGTAACGATCGTTCCGTCATCCATTTCCGCATGGAGGACCACGCTTTGGTTGGCTGCCGGCAGCACCTTGCCGCGGACATTCAGGAATTTGCTCATTTCCTGGATTGCATGGACAAAGTCCCCGGTCAACGAGGTCATTGCCGCCAGGATCAAATTCCCCAGCGAATGCCCGGACAGCTCATTTTGACTCTGAAAGCGGTGCTGAAACATTTGTTCAACGAGAGGTTCCACATCCGATAACGCAGCAAGCACGTTCCGAATATCTCCTGGAGCGGGAATATCCATGTCCTCACGAAGGCGGCCCGAGCTTCCGCCATCATCGGCCACCGTAACGATCGCCGTTATATCGACCGGATGCTTCTTCAGGCCCCTTAATAAAACGGGAAGGCCCGTTCCCCCGCCAATGATCACGACCTTAGGCTGTTTCTTATTATTTAACATCTGCTTTCCCCTTACTTTTTTCGATATCCCGATGTGACACTTGAACCCGATAATCATTTTGGAAGTGATTCGAGATATACTCCGTCAAAGCGACGGAACGATGCTGACCGCCTGTACATCCAATCGCAACCACAAGCTGCGCTTTCCCCTCCCGTTTATAGTAGGGAAGCATGAAAGCTAGTAAATCGGTGACCTTTTCCAAGAACTTCTGGGTCTCGCTCCATTTCAAAACGTAACTGGACACTTCCTGTTCCAAGCCAGTCTTCGGCCTCATGTGGTCGATATAATATGGGTTTGGCAGGAACCGCACATCAAACACAAGGTCAGCGTCTATCGGCAGGCCGTGCTTGAAACCAAAGGACATCACGTTGACCGTGAATCCGACCCTTTTATCGGAAGAAAATTCCGAAGCGATTTTCTCCCTCAATTCGCGCGGTTTCAGTTGTGACGTATTGAAAATCAGCTGCGCCCTGCCCTTCAATTCATCCAGAAGTTCCCGTTCCATTTTAATGCCTTCCAATGGCCGCCCCAATGGTGCAAGCGGATGGGTTCGCCTCGTCTCTTTATATCTGCGCACCAAGGAATCGTCATCAGCCTCAAGGAAGAGGATCCTTGGAGATACCGATGATGTATCCGTAAGGTTATCAAGTGCGAGAAATAACGAATCAAAAAACTCCCGCCCCCTCAAGTCCATGACAAGCGCCACTTTATTCATCTTATTCCCCGAGTCCTTCATTAACTCCAAAAATTTCGGCAATAGTGTGGGCGGCAAATTATCGACGCAAAAAAAGCCGAGGTCTTCAAAACTTTGAACCGCCACTGTCTTCCCCGCTCCCGACATTCCGGTAATGATGACCAATTGCGTTTCATTCATCTGCCCTGTATTCATTGTTCTCCGCCCCCATGTTTAACAATCTTTTTTATATAGCAACCATTAGCCTGGATCCAAACGATACGAAAGTAACTTAAACTCAGGCGTGTAGGTAAAGGTTCCGTAAATGATTCCACGCCCATGAACCATATAGTCCAGGATGTGAAAGTCGCCTTCAGCCATTTCCAGTTTCTTGACATCATCGACTGGATGCCAGCTAAGTTCGCCTTCTTCACAAACATCCAAGTTGACGCCATCGGAATCCGTTGCAAAGAAAGTGAACATCATCCATTCCGAAAGCACTTTATCTCCGTCCTTCATGATGAAAGTGAAAATGCCTTTGATGGAAGGGTTTTTTAAATAAACGCCCGTTTCTTCACGATATTCCCTAATACAGGCATCACGTATGGACTCTCCGGGCTCCATCTTGCCACCTGGGGCTACCCACCATCCGCGTCTAGGTTTTTTCAATAAGAGGATTTGTCCATCCTTGATCAGTACACAATTTGTGACACGTTGCATGTTCTTCACCTCGATTTGGCCTCTGTTCGACTATAGGAACCTTCACCATAAATCGCCGTTCGATATCCATTTGACGATTTACAAATGCTGATAGTTCAAACAAATGGTATTTTACATCCTTTTATGAAAGATATATGTGTATGTTTAGTATATCTTATCATTATACTATTTTTGAAATGAGCTAACAATAAAGTAAACTTCCTGCATTGGGGGAATATTCATTCCTGATGATCCTCGTACCAAGTATTCAACTGCTGCTCCACTCCTATTCTTCACCAGAATTCCCGCCTGCATGCAAAGGGATGGAACATCGGAATTGCATGCAGGCCTACCCATTTCCCTTGAATTGGAATATAAGAACAGACAAAAAAAGGACACAGATGCTTAATCTGTGTCCTCCAACGTTTATAATTAAAGGGGGTCAACTTCTACTCTAACTATACCGAATCATTATTTCACGCGTGTTACAGCCGGGTTAAAACGGAATTACGATGTGTAAATTTTTGTAACCGATCCGATTATGCCTTTGGCTGCAATTTTTCCTGAAGTTCTTCTACATAATGCTGGGCAGATTGAGCGGCAATGCTTCCATCACCGGTCGCTGTCACGATTTGACGCAATGTTTTTTCACGAACGTCACCAGCAGCGAAGATACCAGGGACACGTGTCTCCATCCGATCATTCGTTTCAATATAGCCCGTTGCATTCAAGATGTTCAAGCTTTCAAATGGTTTAGTCAGCGGAAGCATTCCGATATAAATGAATACACCGTCTGCATCGAGCTTCGTTTCTTCACCGTTCACTGTCGAAACGAGGGTGACTCCGCCAACCTTGCCGCCCTCTTCATTGATTTCCTTCAACGTATGATTCCAGATGAAATCGACTTTTTCATTGGCAAAAGCGCGATCCTGAAGAATTTTTTGTGCACGAAGCTCTTCACGCCTGTGAACGATCGTCACCTTCGAAGCGAAGCGGGTCAAGTACACGCCCTCTTCCACCGCAGAGTCTCCCCCGCCGATAACGAACAGTTCTTTTTGCTTGAAGAATGCTCCGTCACAAACCGCACAATACGATACCCCGCGTCCGCCCAATTCCTTTTCGCCCGGTACGCCGATTTTTTTATATTCGGCACCCGATGAAATGATGATTGAGCGCGCTTTGAATTCCTTGGAACCGGCAATGATCGTTTTATACTCTTCACCGTCGATGATTTCTTTAACATCGCCATAAGCATACTCCGCACCGAATTTCTTTGCATGGTCAAACATTTTCGTTGAAAGTTCAGGTCCGAGGATTGTGTCGAATCCAGGATAATTTTCAACTTCTTCCGTATTGGCCATTTGCCCGCCCGGAACGCCTCGTTCCAACATCAAGGTTGATAGGTTCGCACGTGATGTATAGACAGCAGCCGTCATCCCGGCAGGACCAGCTCCAATAATAACAACGTCATAAATTTTTTCAGACATGTTCTCACTCCTCCATATTCCATTACGAATGGAACCTTCACTACGGTTAGTGTTCCCTACCTATTATCCTATATAACAAATAATTTTTCGTCCAAATATCTGCTCATTCCAGAAGGGTTTGCACCAACTTCACGTACTTCGACAAGGTGGACACGGATATGAAATGTTTGTCTGCAATTGCCTGTTTGCTAACTTTCTCATTTTTAAGCTGATTCCATACGTATTCCACCGCAGACGCCCATCCTGCAGGATTGTTGAGCTTTTGCTCGGACTTCACCGCTTCGATGAAGACCGAAAACCACATAAGATAAAGTCCAGCTTCATCCAATTGAATCGGCTGGAAATGCCGGTATAACAACTCAGCCGTTCGATCCGCAAAATCAACGTGCGTCAATGGGCGATCTTTGGAAGGAGCCTGGACAAGGTCGGCATAATCCCGTTCCAGATCAGTGAAATTCTGGTTAAGGTTGAGCACTTGGTTTTTCAATAACTTCTGTTTATGGACCGAGTGCTTCAAAAGGAAAATGGCAAACAGCCTTTCTTCGATAAACTCGCTTTCCAGCCGTTTAATAATGGAAGGAAAGTGATGCTCAAAACCGTCCGAGGTAGCATTCATATCACCCCACGGCTCCATGCCTTCCTTTTCCGGGTTCATTTCCACGACCTTCTTCCAAGCCTTTCTGGCTGCCTGTTCGTGGCCTAAGTGATAGGCGGATATCGTTAGCCAATAATAGAAGGTCCCATCACCTTCGAAACCTTGCTTTTGCAAAACTTTCAGCCATCGATACGCTGAGGCATAATTTCCGATCAAGGCGAAGGTCGCCCCAAGCTTGAAACGATGTTCGGATAGCATCGGCCGGATTTTCTCCAGCATCTGTATGAGCTCCTCGACCTTCTCTTCATCCTGTTGATAATGATGGAAAACGACGAGGTTACAAAGCGCATGCAGGTTTCCTGGGCTTTTTTCCAGCACTTCATCCAAGGTCCCAAAGGCATCCTCCACTTGGCCAAGGTAGAAATAGGCTAATGCCAAGTTATTATAAGCGGACCAGTAGTCCTCATATTCGGCAATCGTTTCCTTCAATACCTCGATTGCCTTAGGGAAATTCCCTGATTCCAAATATTCACGCGCTTTCTCCTGTTTGGCAATGAGCCCATCATGCTTAAAGGGGTTTTCTTCCGTTTCATCCGTCTCGAAGGTAATCAGTTCAAGCAAATCCTCTGCGTCATCGCTGAACTCCCCATCCTCTTCTTTATCGAGATAAGCACTTGCATGACGGTAAGCTTCCTTGAACATGCCTAAGTGGGCATAATTATTCGCCAGAAAGTAATGACATTCCGACATATAAGGATCCATCACATCCAAGATGTTTTCCAAAAGGTTGTTCGAATAATTATATTCACCGATTTCCGAGCATGTGATTGCCAATTGACAGGCTATCATCGGTTCGGCCGGCTCCAGTTCAAGCGCACGCTCCAAGTATTTTTTTGATTTTGGCAGTTCTCTTCTATGATATGCTTTTAAACCCTTGGTGAAATAATACTCACCTGTTGGGTGAAAGGTTAAAATTTTTGCCTGTTGGCCAAATTTAGAGTCTTTACTCATGTAATCCTCCATCTACAAGTTGATTAACCACAGTATTATAACATATTGGAGTAATTTTGCCGAATAATTCAAGAAAATGGAAAAAGGTTATCTGACCCCCGGTTATAAAAAAAATCCGGCAATGCGCTATCATTTTAAGCTGCCATCTTGGAGAAAGGCATCAAGGAATTTCTTGCCTCAATTTAAAAAGGATATTGGCGAGCTACGGTTTGTTTGGATATCCATTTGGTGACAGTGAATTCCTCCACTACCCACGGGTTGCCGAAGCGCCCCATACCGCTCATTTTATTGCCGCCAAAAGCAACGTTAGGACCATCATTTACAGTCTGATCATTGATATGCGTCATCCCGCTATCGATTTCGAGACCCAATCGCTCGCCTCTCTCCAAGTCATTGGTGAAAATGGCAGAGCTCAAACCGTATTCGGTATCATTGGCCACCTCAATGGCCTCTTCGTCGGTTTCGGCTTTAATGATGGAAACGACTGGTGAGAACAGTTCAGTCTGGGCAATCTTGTCCGTATTTTGCACATCGCGGAAAACGTATGGTGTCAGGACGTTTCCTTCCCTTTTCCCTTCAAGCGCAAGGACTGCACCACTTAGCTTGGCCTCCTCGATGTAGCGCTGCGCTTTGTCGATTTGGCGTTCATTCACAAGCGGCCCAATGACGGTTTTTGGATTTAACGGATTTCCGTAAGGAAGCATCTTGGCCCGTTCCACAAATTTCGCGATGAAGTCCTCGTATAGATCCTTATGGACGATGATTCGGTTAATGCTCATGCAAATTTGTCCTTGGTGCAAGTACTTTCCGAAGATGGCTGCATCGACTGCACGATCGACATCCGCATCCGAAAGGACGATAAATGGATTATTGCCGCCCAATTCAAGTGCCACACGTTTTAGGTTCTTCCCGGCCACTTCACCAATATGGCGTCCAACTGGCGTTGAACCCGTAAAGCTAATCAGCCTTGGGATCGGATTGGTAAGCATGTCATCCCCGATCTCCTCCAGATCAGTAATGATCATATTCAATACCCCTTTTGGCAGGCCCGCATATTCAAAGGCAGCAGCGATGATGATTCCGCCTGAATACGAAACCTGTACATCTGGTTTGTGAACGACACTATTTCCTAACGCAATGGCCGGAGCAATCGTTCTTACAGAAAGGTTCAGCGGGAAGTTGAAAGGAGAAATCGATGAAATGACCCCCAATGGCCGGCGATGAATGCGATTCACCTTACCCTCCACAGCCGATGGCACTTCATGTACACGGTTCACCTCATGTGAATAGGTCAATGATTCTTTTAAAATTTGTATGGTCAGGTCAAGTTCAGCATTGGCTTTTATGAAGCTTCCGCCTGTTTCGCGGACGATGACATCAATGATGTCGTCGCGGTATTCCTGAAAGTATGACGCTGCCTTTTTCAATACTTCATTCCGTTGTTCCGGAGTTGTCTTGGCCCATTCTTTTTGTGCTGCTTTTGCATGCTCAAAGGATTCCTGCACTTGTTTGGATGATGCTAGACTTACAGTTGATAAAATAGAACCATCAAATGGGTTAAGAATATCGTGGGTACGGCCCGTCAAACCTTCCACCCATTCACCATTAATGTAGCTTTTATTCAAGGAACTGAATTTCATCTGTGTATCCTCCTTATTGGAAGTGAACAAAATGCATAAACACTCCATTTTTGATGAAGTATATTCCTAGATAAATCATGAGTCAAGAAATAGTGACCAATAAAGAAAGCCCTCCTTTTGATGGAGGGCTTATTCTCTAGGCAAACTAGCGTCAATGGCCCGCCGTTTTGGAAGTTTGCCTTTTTTCTTTTGTCCTTTGTCCGTTATTTTCCACTTCAGGCGCTCGCTTATCCAGAGGCCGTCCGGGGAGCCCCCTCGGCGCTTGCTCCCTTGGACGCGCATTCCTAAGCGGGAGTCTCCTCCTTCCTTTCCATTCCACTCTGTGTGAATATCAAATTAGTGGCATGACTTTCCCTTTATATTCAGGGGGGCCATTTGATGCGCGGCGCCTTTTAGAAGAAAAATATAAACGGCCCTCCTTTTAAAGGAGGGCAGACAACCGTTCATTCAGTTTCTTTTGGCTCGTCCTTTTCGGAGTGTCTGGCCTTCAATACATCCAGCACCGCTTGGAAAGGCAATTCCTGTTCCTGGAGCAAAACGAATAAGTGATAGAGGAGATCGGCACTTTCCATGGACAATTCCTCGGCATCGCGGTTTTTGGCGGCAATGATCACCTCTGCCGCTTCTTCTCCGACCTTTTTCAGGATTTTATCAACGCCTTTATCGAACAAGTAGGTGGTATAAGAGCCTTCAGGCATCTCCGCTTTCCTTTTGGTAATCAATTGTTCCAATTCCGTCAGGAACGCCACATTCGTTTCAGCCGCTTGACGGGCTTCCGTATTTTGATAGATCGTTTCGCTAAAACAGCTCGTTGCTCCAGTATGGCATGCAGGACCTGCAGGAACGACCGCAACGACCAATGCATCCTGATCACAGTCATACTTGATTTCGATGATTTTCTGTGTATTTCCGCTGGTCGCCCCCTTATGCCATAATTCATTTCGCGAGCGGCTAAAGAAAACCGTTTCACCCGTTTCAATCGACATTTTTAGCGATTCTTCATTCATGTAAGCAAGCGTCAGCACTTCTTTGCTGCGGGCGTCCTGGACAATTGCCGGTATTAGACCTTTTTCATCGAATTTAATAGTTTCAAGATTCATCGTACAACCACTCCTTGTTGTTTGAGAAACGCTTTGACTTCTTTGACCGATGTTTCTTTATAATGAAAGATCGAGGCAGCTAATGCTGCATCGGCTTTGCCTTCTTCAAATGCTTCCCGGAAATGCTCGGCGTTACCTGCACCGCCTGAGGCGATGACCGGCACGGAAACCGCTTCCGATACCGCTTTGGTTAAAGCGATATTGAACCCCTGTTTCTCCCCGTCGCAATCCATGCTTGTCAATAAAATTTCGCCGGCACCGCGACTGACGGCTTCCTTGGCCCAGTCGACCACTTCCCATTCGGTCGGTTTTCGCCCGCCATGGGTATATACCCGCCATGATCCCAGCCCTTCATCGTATCGGGCGTCAATGGCGACGACGATGCATTGGGCACCAAAGTAATCAGAGCCTTCATTAATCAATTCAGGCCGGAGAACGGCTGCTGTATTCAACGATACTTTATCTGCACCTGCACGTAATATCTTCTTCATATCCGCCAGGGAATTAATGCCGCCGCCAACTGTGAACGGGATGGCCAAGCTGCCGGCTACCGCTTGAACGACGTCGACAATCGTTTCCCTGCCTTCATGTGAGGCAGAAATATCGAGAAAGACAAGCTCATCGGCACCTTCCTGATCATAAAAAGCCGCAAGCTCGACCGGATCTCCGGCATCTCTTAGCGAAACGAATTGTATGCCTTTGACAACACGCCCATCCTTTACATCGAGACACGGAATGATTCGTTTAGTGAGCATTTAACCACGCACCTTTTCCAGCGCCTCTGCAACGGTAAAGCGATTCGTATATAATGCCTTGCCGATGATCGCCCCTGCAATCCCTTCAGCTTCTTGCTGTTTGAGGGTAATGATATCTTCCAATGAACTTATGCCGCCGGAGGCGATCACGTTTTTCCCTGTTGCCTCCGCCATAGCCAATATCCCGTTGACATTCGGCCCTGAAAGCATGCCATCCGTCGCGATATCGGTCACGATGAACGTCTCGGCACCTACATCCGCCAGGCGTTTACCGAGCTCGATGGCAAGGGTTCCGGACGTTTGAAGCCACCCATGAGTCGCAACCTTGCCATCCTTCGCGTCTATGCCAATCGCGATATGCTTTCCATACTTCCTGATCATATCCTTCGTGAAGGCAGGATTTGAAACGGCTGTGCTTCCAAGAATGACACGTTCCACCCCATTATCCAGATAATGGGCGATATCTTGTTCCGTACGGATGCCGCCGCCGATTTGGATGCGTGCGCCCAATTCACTTGCTGCTTTAATCACGTATGAATCGTTGATGCGAACTCCCTCTTTCGCCCCGTCAAGGTCGACCATATGTATCCAATCCGCGCCTTGGTCCGCAAAGCTTTTTGCCATATCGAAGGGAGAATCTCCATAAACGGTTTCCTGATCGTAGTCTCCCTGGATCAAGCGGACGCATTTGCCTCCGCGCATATCAATCGCCGGGTATATCGTAAAGTTGCTCATGCTTTTTCCTTCCCTTCTACTAATGACAGATAATTTCTTAACAGCGACATGCCCATCTGCCCGCTTTTTTCAGGATGGAACTGCATGCCGAACACATTCCCTTTCGCTACGATTGCCGGGACTTCCCCTGCATACGTCGCACTGGCGGCAATATATGCCTCATCCGTATTTACATAATAGGAATGCACGAAATAAACATGGTCCGCTTCCAGTCCTGCAGTCACAGGTGACGAATGTTTGAATTCAAGTCGATTCCAGCCCATGTGAGGCACTTTATAAACATGGCCGCTTGCATCCATGCCCTGAAACCGGACGACATTGCCTGGGATGAGTGACAATCCTTGTGCCGGCCCATTTTCCTCGCTTTCATCAAAGAGAAGCTGCATGCCGAGGCAGATGCCTAATACATAGCCTCCCCCTGCTGCATAACGCTTCAGGAATTCATCCAGCCCTTGTTTTTCCAAAAGGCTCATGGCATCCCTGAACGAGCCAACACCAGGAAGAATGATCCCTGTTGCCTTTGAAAGTTCTTTTGGGTCATCGGAAATGAATGAATCGGCGCCAAGCCGCTCCAGCGCTTTGCTTACAGAAAATAAGTTCCCCATGCCGTAATCCACGATCCCGAGCATTTACAACAATCCTTTCGTTGAAGGAATGCCTTTGACCCTCGGATCGATGGTCGTCGCCTCATCCAATGCACGTCCCATCGCTTTGAATATCGCTTCGATCATATGGTGTGTGTTATGGCCATAATGAACGACTACATGCAAGTTCATCCTGGCTTCAAGAGCGAATTTCCAAAGAAACTCATGCACGAGTTCCGTATCGAACGTCCCTACCTTTTGCGAAGGGAACTCCGCCCTGAATTCCAGATGCGGACGATTGCTTAAGTCGATGACAACCTGCGCGAGTGCTTCGTCCATCGGTACGAAAGCATTTCCGTACCGTTTAATCCCGCGCTTGTCTCCCAGCGCCTCCAATAACGTCTGGCCTAAGCAAATGCCAATATCTTCAGTTGTATGATGATCATCGACCTCCGTATCGCCTTTTGCATCGACGGACAAATCGAATTTCCCATGTTTCGTGAACAAATCAAGCATATGTGTCATAAACGGGACGCCAGTCTTGATAGATGAATTGCCTTCCCCATCGACACCAAACTTCAAACTGATCTCCGTTTCATTCGTCTTTCGCTCCACACTAGCAAAACGTTCCATCACAAATCCTCCTCATCGGGGCCTGTCCCCTTTTCCCAAGCTGTACCTTGCATATATTCCGTAAAAAAATGCCCCTAGTTCTTGGATTCATTCACGCCGCGCGATTCTATGGCACGGGCGTGAGCCTCAAGTCCCTCCATGCGGGCAAAAGCAGCGATTTTTTCTGCATTCTGGCGGAAGGCCGTCTCACTGTACATGATGACGCTTGACTTCTTTTGGAAATCATCCACATTCAGCGGGCTCGAAAAACGGGCCGTTCCGTTTGTTGGCAGCACATGATTGGGCCCCGCGAAGTAATCCCCGACAGGCTCAGAACTGTAGCGGCCAATGAAGATTGCCCCGGCATGCCGGATTTTGGCCATCACTTCAAGTGCATCCTTGGTCATGATCTCTAGATGTTCCGGTGCAAGCTCATTGATGGCTTCAATGGCTTCCGTCATATTCCCGCATACGATGATCCTTCCATAATCCTTAATCGATGCGGAAGCAATCTCCCGGCGGGGAAGCAATGCGGCCTGCTTTGTCACTTCTGCAGCAACCTCTTCTGCAAGAGATGCGGATATTGTCACCAAGACACTGCAAGCACGGGCGTCGTGTTCCGCTTGTGATAGCAAGTCGGCGGCAACTTCCGCTGCAATGGCTGATTCGTCCGCCAACACGGCAATTTCACTTGGTCCGGCGATCATATCAATGGCCACATCACCGAATACCTCCCGCTTCGCCAGCGCAACGTAGATATTTCCCGGACCGACGATTTTGTCGACCTTTTTTATCGTTTCCGTCCCATAAGCCAATGCGGCTATCGCCTGAGCCCCGCCAACTTTATAGATTTCCTTGACTCCGGCAATCTTTGCAGCCGCTAAAACAGCCGGTGATAATTTACCATCTTGGCCCGGAGGGGATACCATGACGATTCGTTCCACCCCCGCAGCCTTGGCCGGCATCGTATTCATCAGCACTGACGAAGGATATGCCGCTGTGCCTCCCGGAACATACACTCCCACCGCATCAAGTGGTGTCAATTTTTGCCCAAGCATCGTTCCCGTATCATCCGTCGTAAACCATGAATTCCTAATTTGTTTCTCGTGAAACAATTCAATATTATCGGCAGCCTCCTGAATGATAGCAAGCTGTTCAGCCGTTAAGGATGCTGTCGCTTCTTCCATTTCCCGTTCGGATACCCGCAATTCCTCAAGCCTCACCCCATCGAAACGTGCGGTGAATTTATGTACAGCGGAATCCCCGCTTTTCCTGACTTCATGGATAATATCCTGAACCGCTTTTCGTTGATCGGCCGTACCTGCGTCAACCGAGCGTTTCAGCGAAATCCCTTCTGCAAACCGTTCCATTTTCATACGCTCACCTCATTTGCGATTCTTTGCTATTCGATGATTTCTGCCAATCTATCCACAATCTCCTTGATCCTTGCTTCTTTAATTCGATAGCTGACTGGGTTCGCCACCAACCTCGAAGTCACATCAGCAATTTTCGCATATTCAACGAGGCCATTTTCCTTCAATGTCTGGCCTGTTGAAACGATATCCACGATCCGTTCTGCCAAGCCAATCAATGGTGCCAGCTCGATTGAACCGTTCAGCTTGATGATCTCGACTTGCTCTCCCTGCTCACGGAAATAGCCAGAGGCCACATTCGGATATTTACTGGCTATTTTAGGGGCGATGTCACTTATTTTCGTACCAGGCAAGCCTGCCACGGCTAAGTAGCACGCACTGATCTTCAAATCAAGCAGTTCATATACATCACGGTCTTCCTCCATCATGACATCCTTACCGGCAATGCCAATATCCGCGACCCCATGTTCGACATAGGTTACGACATCCATCGGTTTGGCCAATATGAACCGTAAATTCTCCTCTTCCACCTCAAGGATCAATTTCCGGGAATCATCGAACTCGGGAGGCAGACGAAACCCCGCCGTTCTTAATAGCTCTGCCGCTTCTTCAAAAATTCTCCCCTTTGGCATCGCTATCGTTAAAAAGCTATTGTTCATCTTTGCCGTTCCCCCCATTCCCTACAAATAAGTGCACCTCTGAAAAGGTCCTTGTAAAAGCATCAACGTTTTGGACGACGGTGATATCCTGAATCGTTACCCGCTTTCCTTCCGATCGTTTTATTCTTGCGTTTTCAATCGCTTCCAGTCGCCGTTCTGGACTGAATAAAATACACTCAGGCGCGACAGGCTGCATAGGCTCTCCAAGAGCTTCGGCAAGTCGATCGACACGGATCGCAAACCCTGTTGCCGATGCGTCCCAACCGAATTTTCCCAGAAGATTATCATAACGGCCGCCATTTCCGATTGGTGAACCGACTTGTCCTGCATACACCTCAAATAAGGTTCCCGTATAATAGCTCATGTGGCTGACCAATGTTAAATCGAAGCTCACGTATTGCCCTACGCCGAATTGCTGCAACTGAACGGATAATTCCTCGAGCCCTGACAAGGAATCTTTCCCTTTATCATTCTCGACCAGCGCCAGCGCCCTTTCCAAGGTGCCCTCACTTCCTCTTAAAGAGGTAAATTCGATGAGCCGCTGTTTATCGATCGATGATAGCGGCAGCGATTTTACATGCTCCCGAAAACCGACATAATTCTTTTCATATAGAAACTTCCTCAGTTTGGAGGCCCTTTCCTCCGTTCCAAGTATGCTTAAGAAGAATTCCTGCAAGAAGCCGATATGGCCAATGGAAATCTTGAATCGCTCCAGGCCCGCTGCCTTTAACACATCGGCAAGCAGTGCAATCATTTCAGCATCTGCACTTATCGATTTATTGCCGATGCACTCAATGCCAATCTGCTCGAATTCTGCCGGCCTGCCGCCTTCACGCTGCTGGGCCCGATATACATTCGCTGAATAGGCCAGGCGCAGCGGAATTTGCTGCTTTAACAGCTTCGATGCCGCCACTCGGGCAATGGGTGCTGTCATATCAGGCCGCAAAACGAGCGTATGGCCTTCGGAATCAAGAAGCTTAAACAGCTGTTGATCTAAAATGGCCGAGGCCTCGCCAATCGTCTCATGATATTCCAGTGCTGGGGTTTCAATGAATTGATAGCCCCATTTCTTGATTTCATCGCTCATTTCATTTCTGGCCTTCACCTTCGTCTCATATAGCACTGGCAGTGTATCTCTCATGCCTAACGGTTTCTCGAACATAAACGGCTTTGTCACGACTGCACATCCTTTTAAAAAAGTAGTAATCATCTATTCAATCGGTTCGCCTTCTTTGGCCAAAACCAATCCCTGCCTCCATTGTCTTTGTACATCCTTATATCCTTCCAAGATCAAGCACAGTTAAATCCTTATTTTTGGGTCCATATAAGAAATAGTAGCAAAAAGATTAACATAATCCTATAAATAATCATAATAATCTTACAAATTACTTTAGTTCGCTAATATGGTAACATGATGAAGTTATTAATAGTTTAACGCTGCCCTAACCTTCCGTCAAGAAAAAGCTATCGTTTCCCTTTCTATCACCTTAAAGATCATCGCAGGAGCATGCGAAAAAAACAGACCTTCCACCCACTCCTAACCTCCTATTTGCAGTCAATCATTGTTATTAATGTATACCTTTTGGTTTAGCTGCTTTATAATGGTTAGGAGTTTGGCTTTACTAGAAATTATTGGGGGGAAAAGAAATTGAAGAGATTTTTTTCGTTATTTGTAGCACTTATCGTTCTTTTTTCGGTAGGCTCAATCGGAGCTAAAGGCTTCGCTGCAACGAAAATGAACCAGGAAGAGCTTAATGCATACCTGGCGGAAGTTAGAATGACACAAAAGGAATTGGAAGATTACTTAGCCTATTATGACTTGACCTTGAAGGAGATGGAATCGGTAGATGAGTTACGCGATACATTGGGACCGACAGTCACTCCTGAGACATTGAAGCAGTTATTGAAGGATTATGACATGACAGAAGCGGAATTGACGGAATTATTGATGGAGTATGGTGAATTGGAAGAAGGAGATTCCATCATCGATACCTTCCATTTCATTTATGATATAGAAGACATTATCGATTTAGAGATGGGTTATGATGACGAAGACATGGAATACGATGATGAAGAACTGGACGATTTACTGTCTGGACTTTTTACTGAGATCGGGCTTACGGATGAGGAGCTTGAAAGATTCATGAATCACCTTATGCCACTCGTCGAGGATCCAACATTCGAGGATCGCTTGATGGCGATATCCGACCGAATGGACAAGCTGGCTGATTTTGAAACGATCGATCAATTGTCGGCTGGGCAAGTGGCAGAATTGCTTTCCATTTATAATGATTTGCAAAGCCTGCTTCAGGTTCAATTCAAGTTCGCCTTGATCCAGAACGGCGTCACTTCGAACCTATCACTTGAAGCGTTATTCAAGCTTAAAGATTTGAATAATGCCAGTTTACTAGTTTCCATTTATGATTTAAAAGGCAATCTATTGCTCGATTTCATTTTGACAGGTGAGATGATCGGTTCCGATTTAGTGAAGGAAACCGGGAATGACATTAAGCAGTCCACTCAAGTCATTTCTAAAGTGGCTGATGTAAAAGAAAAAAATGATGTAAAAAAAGATAAGAAAAAGAAGCGACCGACCCATAAAACGGAAAAAGGCGGAGTGCTTCCTAAGACAGCCGGCAATTACCTATTGGGATCGTTGATCGGCTTAGTGATGATGGGCATTGCTTTCGGATTGATCAGAAAAGCGAGACTTGCAAAGTAAAATGACCCAAAATAGGCCATCCACGCAAAAGAAAAAATGGTTACTTGTCACTGCTGCTTGCTTTTTAATCCTCGGTTTTTATTTTACAACGACAAACACCTACACACTGCTTAAGGGTTATGCGATATATAAGTGGAATAAGCCCGAAGCAACGGAGACAATGGCGCAGGTGCAGGCGCAGGCCAAGCCCTCAAAGCCGGAGAAAAAAGCTGCTGTCCCCGATGATCATGAGCTATATGAGCAACGGCCGGAAACAGGGGATCTGATGGGAGAGCTTTACATCCCAAAAATCAAGGCAACGCTCCCGATTTACCATGGAACCGATGAGGATGAACTCGAAAAGGGCGTCGGTCATTATGCAGGTTCGGTTTTGCCCGGCGAAGACGATAATTCGGTTTTATCCGGTCATCGGGATACCATTTTCCGGGAGCTGGGTGAAGTCGGCAAAGGAGACTTGCTGATTACCAAAACGGAAGCCGGCACGTTTACCTATAAAGTTCGGAAGGTCCGTATCGTCGATGCTGATGACCGGACCGTAATCGTTCCGAAGCCTAAAGCCACACTTACAGTAACAACCTGCTACCCATTTTCATATATTGGTAGTGCACCGGAAAGATACGTATTGGTGGCCGATTTATTGAAAACTGAATTGAATGAATGAAAGAAGGGGCTGAAGTTTTTTCAGCCCCTTCTCCATCAATCCATTATGTTGAAAGGGGTTAGCTCAATATGGATAAAGAGCAACAAGAAAGGTTTTTTCAAATTTTGAAAGATACTTATGAAGCGACAGTGAACAAGGAGAATGCATCGATCGATGAGATCATGGATCACCTGAAGAACGAATTGACTCCGCTGTACCCTAAATGCAATTAAAAAAAGGACGTGCCGCATTTATGGACAAGTCCTCCCTTTTCATATGGACGTTAGCTGATCACGCTCAAGCATTTCCTCTTTCGTATAAATGACCTTCATTGGATTGCCTCCGACGAAAGCCCCCTCCGGGACATCCTTATGGACAAGAGTTCCTGCCGAGACAATCGCCCCATCACCAATGGTCAGGCCCGGAAGAATGGTCGAATTGGCCCCAATGAGCACTTCATCCCCAATAATCACTTCTCCCAGACGATATTCCCTAATTAAATATTCATGGGCAAGGATCGTCGTATTGTAACCAATGACTGTATTCTTACCCACTGATATTTTCTCCGGAAACATCACATCAGGCATGACCATCAAGGCAAAGGAAGTATGCTTTCCGACCTTCATTTGCAAAAATGTCCTGTAAAGCCAATTCTTCATGCCTAGAAATGGTGTATAACGGGCTAGCTGGATCACGATAAAGTTCTTTACCACCTTCCAGAAGGGAACCGTCTTGTACACATGCCATAATGAGTTAGCCCCTTCAACTGGATGGCGGGTCGTGCGTCTCATCTTTTAGCCTCCGTGAGGTTTTCAATCTCGACGATATTCAGGAGATCAGCCATATTTTCAAGCATATAATCCGGTTGATGACTCTCCAGATACTCCCGGCCTTTAATCGACCAGGCCACTCCTGCCGTTTTTGTACCTGCATTCTTCCCGCCCAGGATATCATGATAGCTGTCGCCAACCATGATCGCTTCTTCAGGAACAGAGCCAAGCTGATTGAGCGCCTTTACTAGTGGCTCTGGATCAGGCTTTGCGTTTTCCACATCATCCAGCGTGACCACGACTTCAAAAAACTGATCAAGATTGCTTAGTCGCAGTCCCTTTTCGACGACATCGCGTTTCTTCGTCGTAACGACCGCCAATTTATAGCCGGCCTGCTTCAACGTTTGGACGGTTTCATAGACTCCGTCAAACTGTGTCACGAGGGCATCATGGTTCTTCCAGTTATGTTCGCGATAGAAAGCGATCATTTCCTTCACCCGCTCCGGGTCAATCGACGTAAACGTATCGGTCAAGGTCGGACCGATAAATGGAATGATATCCTCCCGCTTGAACTGACCGGGACAAAAATGGTTTAACGTTTCAGTAAAAGATGCAATGATCAACTCATTTGTATTGATCAAAGTGCCGTCAAGATCGAATAATAATGTATTTATGTTACTGCTCATATACAGCTTCCTTTCTCTGTACACTGTCAGACCGATTCCAAATATACGCAACGACCATCGTTAGAACGATGGCGGTGAGCAACCGAATAACTAACAACGGCAAGACCGGAATGCCCAGTGGGATGAAAATTAATGTGTCTTCAACGACAGCATGACAGGCCACTAAAAAGATGAAGGCAATGGTCATATCCTTCTTCGAGACGTTGTCTTCTTTCGCTGCTTGGATCATTACGCCTGCCCCATATGCCAAGCCGAGGGTAAGCCCTGTAACGAATGGCATGGAAGCATTCTGCTTCATGCCCAGCACTTTCATGAACGGAGCGAGTGCTTTCGAGAAGGCTTCCAGCCATTTTAAATCTTTCATGATTTGAACCACGACCATAAGCGGAATCACGATGAACGCAAGCTGGGCGATGCCGGAAAGTGCCTGAACGACGCCGTGAATAAGGATTGCGCCCATTCCGTTAACCTCGGCCGTTTCCCCGATGGCCATCCCTTGAGCCATTTCTGATCCGCCATGCCAAACAAGGTTAATGACGATAGCTGACAAGAGAGCAAGCCCGATCCGGACTGTCAGGATGATCCACAGCTTGACTCCGGTTTTCATCGCCACGCCTGATTCAATCAATAAATTATGTGAAAATGATAGCATCATCGCGATGATGAATACTTCTTTCACGGTCAGATCGAGCGTCAAGATACCGGCAATCGCAGCATATAGGTTCAGGAAATTCCCTAATACGAGCGGTATCGCAGCGTCCCCTGGAAGACCGATGAGATTCATCAGGGGCGCTATCACCCCGATGATCCACGGCAATACAGGCGTAAATTGAAGCACGGTGACGATCAGCGTGACCGGAAATATCACCTTGCCCAACGACCAGGTTGTATTCAAGCCAGAAAGAAGCCCCTTTTTAACCGAATTCCCTATCACTATGTCCTCTCCCCTTACTGTTGATCCCTATGCATCCATATATCTTTTGTCGGCTTTCCCGCTTACCCTTCGATAAATGATAAGGGCTAAGGCTGCAGCTACCAAAGCGATGGAGATCACTTGTGCGATTCGCAGTGACTCCGTCAGCATCAAGCTATCCGTCCGCAAGCTTTCGATGAAAAAACGGCCGACTGAATACCATAATACATAGGTCAAAAAGAGCTCTCCCCTGCGCAAGTTCACTTTTCGCAGACTTAAAAGGATGATGACCCCGATGATATTCCAAAGCGATTCATACAAAAAGGTCGGGTGATAATACGTACCATTTATGTACATTTGATTAATGATGAATTCCGGCAAGTGCATATTTTCCAGGAAGGACCTCGTTACCTCTCCGCCATGGGCCTCTTGATTCATGAAATTACCCCAGCGCCCAATCGCCTGCCCCAGCAATAGGCTCGGAGCGGCAATATCGACCAGCTTCCAAAACGAGACCTTCTTCACCTTGGCAAAAACGATAGTGGTCAGCACCGATCCAATTAGTGCACCGTGAATGGCAATTCCGCCATTCCATATTTTTATGATATCCCCTGGGTTTTGTGAATAGTACTCCCACTGGAAAATGACATAATAAATGCGGGCACAGATGATGGCGACCGGGACGGCAAACAAAATCAAATCCGTAAAGATTTCCTTATCAAGACCTCTTCGCTCCGATTCCCTCAAAGCAATGATAAGTCCCAATAACACACCGAACCCGATGATCAGTCCATACCAGTGAACCTGGATCGGTCCAAGATCGATCGCAATCGGATTCAGCGGCTGTATTCCTTGTTCCATTATGACCCCTCTTTTCCATACCGTTTAAAATTCTTCAAGTTCCGGATCGGCAATCGCATGATTCAAGCGATCCGAAAATTGTTCTGCCGCATTGACCCCCATCTTCTTCAGGCGATAATTCATGGCTGCCACTTCAATGATGACGGCTAAATTTCGACCTGGACGAACAGGTACGGTTATTTTCGTAACTTCCGTATCGATGATCTTCATTTTTTCTTCATCAAGGCCTACACGATCATATTGCTTGTTTTTTTCCCATAGCTCCAAGCTGATGACGATTGATATCTTCTTATTGCTGCGGACTGCGCCAGCCCCAAACAGCGTCATGACATTGATGATTCCCAAGCCTCTTATTTCAAGAAGGTGTTCAATTAAATCCGGGGCGTTCCCGACCAATGTATCCTGGTCTTCCTGGCGGATTTCAACACAATCGTCAGCGACGAGGCGATGCCCCCGTTTCACTAATTCCAGGGCCGTCTCACTTTTCCCCACACCGCTTTTCCCGGTAATCAAAACACCTAAGCCATATATATCGACCAATACACCATGAACGGCCGTGGTCGGTGCCAACTTGCTTTCAAGAAAATTGGTCAGACGGCTGTATAACCGTGTTGTCTTCATATTCGATTTCATTACGGGAACCGATTCCCGCTCAGAAGCTTCAATCAACTCCTGCGGCACTTCCTGACCGCGGGTGATGATGATGCCTGGAGTAAAGTCCCTGCACAGCTCTTCCATTCTCTGTACACGATCCGCTTCATTCAGGCGATTAAAAAAGGACATCTCCGTCATTCCTAAAAGCTGGACCCGATCGGCAGGATAATAATCAAAAAAACCGGCTATTTCAAGACCTGGACGAGATAAATCACTTGTGACGATCGGTCGGTTAATTCCTTCTTCCCCACTGATGAGCTCTAGACCCAACGCTTCAACGATATCCTTTGTACGGACTTTTGCCATATATCTTTCCTCCTTCTGGAGCGATGCTGTTTTTCGAGATACTTTTACTATTTTAGCATTTTTCTGTTAATAACCAAACAAAGCATGATCTTATTTAACGTTTTTTTTGTTTCACTTAACTTTCAAACGAAAAAGGCCCGCAAGCGTACGGGATGATTCAAAGTGCCGGTCTGGAATACGGTTTGAATAAAACGATGAAACAATAGAAAAGAGCCACACATTCTGAAAAAAGCCTGAACGGAATGTGTGGGTATCCTGATAAAATGACTAGATATGGTTGGGTACGATTAAAGCGACCGAACCGAGGAGGTGTTTCATTTCCGCCAAAAAGTTGAACAGTCTGCCTTATCCATAATGTTAAACTCGATCATTTTCTCTAGTAATGCAAAATCAACCGGACCATCCCACCGGATACGTACCAACTGCTTTGTATGATCATAGCCAGCCTCTACAATTTCATTGGAAAAATGATTAATCCCTGCCGTTTCAGGGGCTACTGCCAGATGATGTTTAGCTACGCTAAAGCCGATAATATATGTGCCATGATCGGTGAACATAGGCTGATTCCACGCAATCTTCGGGGTTAAGTTTGGGAATGTCCCACTTACCCAAGCCAAAACCTCTTCCGTTCGCACCCTATGCTCTGGGTTAGCGATATTGTCCAAATACTCAGAAAAAACGTCCATATCCTTCTCTCCTTTCTAAAAAAATCTTATACGCCCTGCCGCATCGGTCAGTAAGAATCACCAGAGTCCGCAGGCTTTTTATAGATTTTAAGTTGCTCTTGCAGATGCAAGAGTGGTCACTTTACTATCACTGGCAACGATCCTTTAGACAATCATATCCAACGGTCCGGCACGGTGCAACCTTATTTCAACCCGATCCCCAGAGTCCCCATCTCGATCTAAAAAGCCCGCCAATTCGAATTGGCGGGCTTTTCATCAGGAAACCGTGATCGCTGCAGTTTTTGTTTCTGCAAACACGTGAAGCAAAGGAACCTCTTCTTTAACCGTCTTGAACTTAAGAACCTTTTGGACAACATCACTTTTCTCCTCGATGATGGTCATCCCTTCCAGGGTCACGTTAAAACTGCCCAAATTGGATTTCAGCTCTCCTTCAATCGCCTTACCCGGCGGCAGGTTCAGCTGGACCTTTCCAGTAATTGACTTCGCATGTATGGAATCGCAATCCATTCCTGAATTATGACAAACGATTTCGCCATTGAATGTTTGGACATCCAATTTCTTGAAGTATCCATCAGCTTTAATCGCGCCGTTTAAAGTCTCCGCTTCCAGGTCAGTAAAGTTCGTATCTGATATGGTGATCGTCCCGTTACCGGTTTCCAGTACACACGAATCACCATTACCTTGCAGGATATGAATCGCTCCATTCGCGGTTTTGGCTTTAAGGTTCTCTGATTTCAAGGACTCAGTCGTGATGGCACCATTGAACATTCTTACCTGTATGTCCTCATACTCCTTCCTGGGGATATACATCATCGTATCGACCTTCACCGCTTTTTCGCTGACCTTGAATGTGATCTTTCCATCCTTAATCGAAAAATCCACTTCATCCAGGAAACTTTTTCTCGCAGCTTCGATATCTTCCACCCGGTATACCTTTGCCTGACATTCAACCCGGACATCCTGCTGATCCCAAGTCGCGATTTTTATTCTTCCATTTGCTATATCGACATCCACTTCGTTCAGGAAATCATAATCATGCTGAAAAATATGGCTGACTTCCACTGATTTGCCGAAGTTGAAATCAAGGTCGGTATCTTTTATTTTCTTAAAAGCACTCTCAACGAAATCAAGAATCTTATCTTTCGATGACTGGATATTCTTCTTAAACGTATCCTGAGTGCTTCCTTCACTTTTCTTTTCCACGACTACAGTCGATAATTCATTTTGCAGTACCTGCCCTTTTGCTTCACTTTCCTGACTGGCTTTCTCCAATTCTTCCAATAGGCCCATGGCTTCGTCCGCGGATAGCTTTCCATCCTGAATCATTTCTAGAATCTTCTTTCTTTCCTCCTGCATGAACATTCCTCACTTTCTTCTATCATTTTATTCATACATACGCCTAGATATCTAAAAAGTTTCATAAATCCTGTTTTTACCATCATTCGACAAAGTGAACTGACATTCTCCGAAACGGAAAATATGATATTCCCCCGGAAATATTCTGCTTTCCCAGCATTTAATCAAATGATTGATTAAATGCTAACTTTCATTTTTCTACAAAATAACAGGCAGCCTGCAGGAAAACGCGAAGATCATGGCGACGTTGACCTTGGGCCGATTCTTCCCAAAACCAAAGGGGAGCAAGCCTAATGGCTCGCTCCCTTTCATGCATGTTCATGCTCTTGTTCTTTTGCTTCGATCAAGTTTTCCATGCGGATTTGGTCACGCGTCAATACTGGCTTTAAATATTTGCCCGTGTATGATTCGGAAACCTCACATATTTTCTCAGGTGTACCATAGGTGACAATCGTTCCGCCCTTGTCCCCGCCTTCCGGTCCCAGGTCAATGATATGGTCCGCCGTTTTGATGACATCAAGGTTATGCTCAATCACTAAAACGGTATCGCCGTTGTCAACCAGGCGCTGCAGCACCTCAAGCAGCCTTGCAATGTCATGGACATGGAGCCCGGTAGTCGGTTCATCCAGGATATAGAAGGAGCGTCCGGTCGAACGGCGATGCAATTCAGAAGCAAGCTTCACCCTTTGTGCTTCACCGCCTGATAATGTCGTGGCTGGCTGTCCAAGCTTAATATAACCCAAGCCCACATCAAATATCGTTTGGAGCTTCCGTTTGATTTTCGGGATATTTTCAAAGAAGCTGACGCCTTCCTCCACTGTCATATCAAGGATATCTGAAATGTTTTTCCCTTTATATTTCACTTCAAGCGTTTCCCGGTTATACCGTTTTCCATGGCAGACTTCACATGGAACATAGACATCCGGAAGGAAATGCATTTCGATCTTGATGATGCCATCGCCGCGGCAGGCTTCACAGCGGCCACCCTTCACATTGAAACTGAAACGGCCTTTTTTATAACCGCGGATTTTCGCTTCGTTCGTTGTCGCAAAAACATCACGAACATCATCAAATACGCCTGTATACGTGGCTGGATTTGAACGCGGGGTCCTTCCAATCGGGGACTGGTCGATATCAATGACCTTATCCAAATGCTCAATCCCCTTGATTTCACGAAAGTCCCCTGGTCTGGCTTTTGCACGATTCAGCTTTTGGGCCAATGACTTATGAAGGATCTCATTCACTAATGTACTCTTACCCGAACCAGAAACTCCAGTCACGGCGGTAAAGACGCCAAGCGGGAACTTCACATTCACATTCTTCAGGTTATTTTCCTTGGCACCTTTTATTTCGATGACACGGCCGTCGTTTTTTCGGCGCTCCAATGGCAAGGGGATGAATTTCTTCCCTGCCAAATATTGACCCGTCAACGAGTCAGGATTGTTCATGACTTCCTCCGGAGTTCCGGCGGCCACGATTTCCCCTCCATGGGCCCCTGCCCCAGGTCCGACATCAATCAAATAATCGGCAGCAAGCATCGTATCTTCATCGTGCTCGACAACGATCAAGGTGTTTCCGATTTCACGCATATTTTTCAACGTTTCGATCAAGCGGTCGTTATCCCGCTGGTGGAGTCCGATAGAAGGCTCATCCAGAATGTACAGCACTCCCGTCAATCGGGAACCGATCTGCGTTGCCAATCTGATACGCTGCGCTTCACCGCCTGATAATGTCCCGGCAGCCCTGCTCAACGTCAAATATTCCAAACCAACATTAGCCAAAAACCCGAGCCGCTCGCGAATTTCCCGTAAAATCAGCCTGGCGATCGCGGCCTCTTTTTCCGTCAAATCAAGCTCATCGAAAAATATCAAGGCATCTTCAACCGATAAAGCGGTCGTTTGACTTATATGGACCCCTTGGATGAGCACGGCCAGGCTTTCCTTTTTCAAACGATGGCCCTTACAGGTTGGACAGTGGTGCTCTGACATGTATTTTTGCATTTGCTCACGGATATAATCCGAGCTCGTCTCCTTGAAACGCCTCTCGATGTTTCTTAAGATGCCCTCAAAGGTAATATATCCTTCTTGCACTCTTCCAAAATCATTCTTATAGCGGAAATAAATCTTGTCTTTGCCTGAGCCATTTAAAATCTTATCCATATTATCCTCAGGCAATTCTTTAACGGGCACATCCATATCGATTCCATAATGGTTGGCTACCGCCTCAAGCAGCTGAGGATAATATTGTGAGCTTGTCGGTTCCCATGGGGCAATGGCATGTTGGTGCAAGGTTAAATCCTTATCCGGGATGACCAGGTCCCGGTCCACTTCAAGCCTTGCCCCTAAACCATCACAATCAGGGCAGGCGCCAAACGGGCTATTGAAGGAGAACATCCTTGGTTCCAATTCCTCAATCGAAAACCCGCAATATGGGCAAGCATGATTCTCACTGAACAGCAGTTCTTCCTCACCCATGACGTCAATGATGACCTTGCCTTCACCAAGCTTCAACGCACTTTCCAATGAATCGGCAAGCCTGGCCCTAACGCCCTCTTTAATGACGATCCGGTCGATGATCACTTCGATCGAATGCTTTTTATTTTTTTCCAGTACGATTTCATCACTTAAATCATGCATTTCCCCATTCACACGAATGCGGACATATCCTTGTTTCTTGACTTCCTCCAAGACCTTCGCATGTGTCCCTTTCCTGCCAGAGACTAGCGGGGCCAATACTTGAAGCTTGGTGCGCTCAGGATAATCAAGGATGCGGTCCACCATTTGCTCAATCGTTTGGGAGCTGATTTCTATATTGTGGATCGGACAGGTAGGCCTGCCGACACGTGCATATAACAGCCTTAAATAATCATAGATTTCCGTAACGGTCCCTACGGTTGATCGGGGATTGCGACTGGTCGTTTTCTGGTCTATGGAAATGGCAGGTGATAACCCTTCAATCGCATCGACATCCGGTTTATCCACCTGACCTAAAAATTGACGCGCATAAGCGGACAATGATTCCACATAACGTCTTTGCCCTTCAGCATAAATCGTATCAAAGGCCAAGGAAGACTTTCCAGATCCAGATAATCCAGTAAGGACGACTAGTTTGTCCCTCGGTATCGTGATATCAATATTCTTTAAATTGTTGGCCCTTGCGCCTTTGATCACAATCTTATCCATTGCCATGTTTCGTCACCCTTCCGCTTTTAACTCTAGTAATAAATCACGCAGCTCGGCAGCACGCTCGAAGTCCAGCGCCTTTGCTGCTTCCTTCATTTCTTTTTCCATGCTTTCCATCACTTTTAGGCGCTCTTTTTTCGGGAGCTTCGCAAAGCTTGGCGCAAGATCTTCTTTGTACTCTTCCCCTTCTTCCGCCACATGTGTAGCCCTGATGGAGTCACGGATATCCTTTTGAATGGTCTGCGGCAGGATTCCGTGCACTTCATTATATTGCTCCTGAATTTCACGGCGCCGCTTCGTTTCATTGATGGCAAGCTCCATCGAATTCGTGATGCGGTCCGCATACATGATGACATGCCCGTTGGCATTACGTGCAGCACGGCCCATCGTTTGGATGAGCGACCGCTCCGAGCGAAGGAATCCTTCTTTATCGGCATCGAGGATGGTCACTAACGACACTTCCGGTATATCCAATCCTTCCCTCAAGAGGTTGATTCCGACGAGTACATCATATTTACCCATTCGCAGCTCGCGGATGATTTCTATTCTTTCTAAGGTCTTCACTTCCGAATGAAGGTATTGAACCTTGATGCCGATTTCCTTTAAATAATCCGTCAAGTCTTCGGACATCTTTTTCGTTAAAGTGGTGATCAGGACACGTTCATTCTTTTTGACACGTTCCTGGATTTCACCGATCATGTCATCTATTTGCCCTTCAATTGGACGAACCTCGATGGTTGGGTCAAGCAAACCGGTAGGACGGATGATTTGCTCGACCATTTCAGGTGTATGCTCGAGCTCATATGGTCCCGGTGTCGCGGAAACGAATATCGATTGATGGACCTTTTTCTCGAATTCCTCAAATCTTAGCGGACGGTTATCCTTCGCGGACGGGAGGCGGAAGCCATGATCGACAAGCACCTGCTTCCGTGCCTGGTCCCCATTGAACATGCCCCTGATTTGTGAAAGGGTCACGTGGGACTCATCAACGACCAACAGGAAGTCCTCCGGAAAATAATCGATTAACGTATATGGCGTCGCACCTGCCGGACGGAGCGTCAAATGGCGGGAATAGTTCTCGATCCCTGAACAAAAGCCCATTTCCCGCATCATTTCCAGATCATAACGGGTCCGTTGCTCCAAACGCTGCGCTTCAAGGAGCTTTTCATCTTCCCTTAATTCCTTCAGGCGTTCTTCCAATTCCAGCTCGATATTCTGTATCGCGACTTTCATTTTCTCTTCGCGGGTTACGAAATGGGAAGCAGGAAAAATGGCAATATGTTCGCGCTCACCGGTAATTTCACCGGTCAGTGCATCGACTTCCCGGATCCGGTCAATCTCATCTCCGAAAAACTCGACTCGTACGCAATGTTCATCGCGGGAGGCCGGGAAAATTTCGACCACGTCGCCGCGTACGCGGAAGGTCCCGCGCTGGAAAGCTATGTCATTCCGTTCATATTGAATGTCCACGAGCCTGTGCAGCAGGGCATTCCGGTCCATTTCCATGCCTGTTCTGAGAGAAACGACCATCTCCCGGTATTCTTCCGGGGAGCCGAGCCCATAAATGCAGGATACACTGGCAATGATGATGACATCTTTCCTTTCGAACAAAGACGAAGTGGCCGAGTGGCGAAGTTTATCGATCTCATCATTGATGCTTGCATCTTTTTCGATGAAAGTATCGGTGGATGGGACATAGGCCTCTGGCTGATAGTAATCATAATAGCTTACGAAGTACTCAACGGCATTGTTGGGGAAAAACTCTTTGAACTCACTGTAAAGCTGCCCTGCCAACGTTTTATTGTGGGCAATGACAAGCGTCGGTTTATTGATTTGCTGAATGACATTGGAAACGGTGAACGTTTTCCCTGTTCCCGTCGCCCCCAATAATGTCTGCATGTCCTTTCCTTCTTTGATGCCATCGACAAGCATTTCAATTGCTGCAGGTTGATCTCCTTGAGGAGAGTATTTTGAGACTAACTCAAACTTATCCTTCACCAAGCATAGCCTCCTATTGAAATATTTTTATATGAAAAACGGGATATGTTCCTATCCCTTCTATTTATTCCGGTTTAAGAAAGTATATATACACATTCTACCACAACAAGCTCAAAACAAACCAGCAATAAGCGAACACGCATTCTATTTTTAAGTTAATATCCTTTGTCGCTTCATATGTGAAGACAAGCCGAGTACAAAAAAAGCACCTCTGGTGTCAGGCGCTCTTGGATGTTCGTTTCATCATTCGTTTCGATAGCCAGAATCCAACTGTCAGGGATAATGCATCAACGATGATCAATAAGTTCGTATGTGTATAACCTTTATATGCAGATGCTGTTATCAAGGCAACCGTCAACACAAGACCGACGACATTGTTGTAGGTGACCCTTGAAAAAAGCATGACAAGTAGACAAGGAAGGAAAAGGGCAGAAAGAATTTTAATCATTTTTTCATCTCCTTTGTAAGAGAAAAATAGAGTAATTTCAGTTTAAATGATTATGAAGTTTTTTGCCAATCTATTTCCTGCTTGATTTCCGATGACCGGTAAAAGAACATTTGAACCACTTTAAAATTATCTCCATAACGAAAAGGAAGCAAACCCCCAAAAAGGAAGTTCGCTTCTTTCACGATCAATATGGATCCGCTTCATGTCCTTCTCTGGCAGCGTCCCCTGGGTCATCCGTCCCTCCCATCGGTTTGGAGGATTCCGTATGTTCGGAAGCGGAATCCAGTCCCGCTTCAAGTCTGCGGCCATAATCTTCATCGGCCTCTTTTGCGAGGGCGATCATTTTTTCTTGGATGCGCCGGTCTGCCGGTGCCAAAGCCGATACCAAATTGGCGATCAATTCGTCCCTTTCCCAATCTTCGAATTCA
The DNA here is from genome assembly GCF_037992945.1 of Peribacillus sp. FSL E2-0218. Classification (NCBI taxonomy): domain Bacteria; kingdom Bacillati; phylum Bacillota; class Bacilli; order Caryophanales; family Bacillaceae; genus Peribacillus; species Peribacillus sp. FSL E2-0218. The sequence goes on from NZ_CP150304.1 coordinate 4,857,229, forward strand.
CGGTACGTTTCACCAGCCTGTTTCGTATTGCTTTGGCGATCGATTGTCTCACGAACCAATTTCCCTTCTACGAAAGGGGTATACTCCTTACCCGTTTGCTCAGCTTCTTTCAAGCCTCCTACGGTTGATGGTTCATAGTTTATGTGGGGGCTTTGGTTGCCTCTGCCCACTTCATATTGCATTTGTCCGCCAGTCTGATTCGTGGCCGTTGGCTTCTTTGGAGCATTGATCGGCAATTGCAGGTAATTCGCCCCCACACGGTGGCGTTGTGTATCGGAGTATGAGAAGGTACGCCCCTGAAGCATCTTGTCATCCGAAAAGTCAAGGCCATCCACCAAGACGCCCGTACCGAATGCAGCCTGTTCGACTTCAGTGAAATAGTCCTGCGGATTTCTATCCAATACCATCGTGCCGACATGCAGCCATGGGAATTCATCCTTTGGCCAAATCTTTGTATCATCGAGCGGATCGAAGTCCAACTCAGGGTGATCATCATCACTCATGATCTGTACATTCAGATCCCATTCGGGAAACTCCCCCCGTTCGATTGCTTCATATAGATCCTGTGTGGCATGATTGAAATTCGTTGCTTGAATTTCATTGGCTTCCTTCTGGGTCAAATTCTTGATGCCCTGCTTCGGCTCCCAGTGATATTTGACGAGTACGGCTTTCCCTTCTTCATTCACCCATTTGTACGTATTGACGCCTGAACCTTGCATCATGCGATAATTGGCTGGAATGCCCCAAGGGGAAAATAAAAACGTGACCATATGAAAGGTTTCCGGAGAACTCGAGCAAAAATCGAAAATCCTACGCCCATCTTGAATGTTCGTGACCGGATCCGGTTTGAAGGCATGGATCAAATCCGGGAATTTCATCGCATCACGGATAAAAAAGATTTTCAGATTATTCCCGACAAGATCCCAGTTCCCATCTTCCGTATAAAATTTCACGGCAAACCCCCTCGGATCACGTAACGTTTCCGGGGATGTCCCGCCATGGATAACAGATGAAAACCTTACGAATACCGGTGTTTTTTTGCCTTCCACCTGAAACACCTTCGCCCTCGTATATTTTGATATCGGCTCGTCCCCTGCTTTACCAGTCGGAACAAAATAGCCATGGGCACCTGCACCGCGGGCATGCACGACCCGTTCAGGAATTCTCTCCCTATCGAAATGGCTGATCTTTTCCAGGAAATCGTAGTTTTCCAGTGTACTTGGCCCCCTGTTCCCCACCGTTCGAAGGCTCTGGTTATTCGTTACAGGGTGGCCTTGCCTGTTCGTCAATGTTTCTTTGGAATGGTCATTTGTTTTTTTGGATTTATTAGACAAAAAAATCCCTCCTTTGTTAATATAAACCATAATATCTCTTTACTTTCCCCTATTCCCTTCATTTAACTCTAGAAACTTTCATTTAATTTTAAGGGCATCACAAGGAAAGCCCCCGCACCTTGATTCACAGGGATTTCCCTTGTTTTCAAAATACAGGAAAAGATTTCGGTTGACACCCTCTTCATTACCTCTTATAATTACATTAAGTTCAAATATCTCAAATTAAAGATAAATAATTTCAAGATTAATTTTTAGGAGGAATAATCATGACAAACACGAATTGGACGATCGACCCGACACACAGTACGATTGAATTTTCCGTAAAACATATGATGATCGCTAAAGTTAAAGGCAGCTTCAATAAATTCAGCGCAAACATTTCAGCGGACCCAACTGATCTGACTACTGCAGAAATCGATTTCACCGTAGATGTAGCCAGCATTGACACCCGTAATGCAGACAGAGATAATCACCTGCGGTCTGCTGACTTCTTCCATGTAGAAAATAATCCAACATTAACATTCAAGTCAACGAAAATCGTGAAAACGGATGACGACGAATACGATGTAACTGGAAATGTAACCCTTAATGGAATGACTAAAGAAGAAACCTTTGCGATCACCTTTGAAGGCCAAGGAAAAGATCCGTGGGGAAATGAAAAAGCAGGATTTAGCGGAAAAGGAAAAGTTAAACGCAGTGATTATGGTTTAACTTATAACGCAGCATTGGAAACGGGCGGCGTCCTTATTGGCGATCAGATCACTCTTACCCTCGACATCGAGGCAGCTAAAGAAGCTTAATGAATTGTACCCTGAAGAGTAGACACTTAAATAAGTGGCTGCCCTTCAGGGTCTTTTTTTGTACACTGAATGTACTGCAGGAATAAGTATAGAGGCCAGCGGGATAAAAAAAAGATGATCCCGTTCCATACAGGGATCATCTTTTTTTCATGTCCTTTACATAGTGTACAGTTTAGTTGATCGGCTGCTTCTTTTTTTACGCATTTCTCGTTCGATAAAGTAAATATATGAAATATGGGGCCCCTATGCTTGCCGTAAAGACACCGGCTGGTATTTCCAGCGGGGAGAACAAGGTGCGTCCAATCAAATCCGCTATCATGACAAGGATGCCGCCAAGCAAGGCCGATGCGGGCAACAGTACGCCAAAGCTCGATCCTACCAGCCTTCTTGCCATGTGGGGTGCCATTAATCCGACAAAGCCTATTCCTCCAGCAAAAGCCGTGGCACCGCCAATCAAGGCCGTACTGATCATCAATAATATGAACCGCTGTTTTTGAACATGCCCGCCAAGACCCGTCGCCAGGTCATCACCAAGCTCCTGTAAATTTATATTCCTCGCATACAGAAAGGCAATCAGCAGAAACAGAAACGTCCATGGCGCCAGTATGGCGATATTATTCCATGTAGAGTTGGAAACGGATCCCGTAATCCAGAGGTTTGCCTGGCTAGCTTGATAGACCGGGCCTAGAATCATCATCATCGTCGTGAGCGCCTTCATTAAAGCCATTATCCCGATTCCGATCAACACAAGCCTTATCGGGGGAACGCCATTTTTCCAGGCTAAAGCATACACGAGCAATGCTACGATTGTGGCGCCGATGAAGGCAGCTAACGGCAGCCAATTGATGCTCACCGTCAAAGAATGATTCTTATCGCTAAAAACAGCCATGAAGCCAACGACAGCCACTGTCGCCCCTCCTGTGATTCCCAGGATATCGGGTGAGGCAAGCGGATTTCGGATCATCCCCTGAAGAATCCCTCCCGCTACTGCAAGACCCATCCCTACCAAAAGGGCAACGATGATTCTCGGTAGTCGAAAGGATTGGATGATCAGGCGATCACCATCCGTTCCCCCTCCGAATAAGACCTGCAGGACATTCCATGGATGGATATTCATTTCACCCAATCCAGTGCTGAGTACAAATACTGAGGAAGTGACCAAAAATAATATGAAAACAATGATCATCGCTTTTTTATCCATTAAGAATGATATTTTTTCATTAAATAAACGAAAGCTCTTATATGACTTCATCGGCTGCCGAACCCCTTTCTAGCTATGTAAATAAAGAATGGGGTGCCAATGATCGCCGTCATGACTCCGACGGGAACTTCCCTGGGCATCAGGATATACCTGGAGAGGATATCGGCTGCAAGTAAAAGCACCGCCCCGAGTAGTCCGGAAAATGGAATCAGCCAGCGATGATCGGTTCCTACTATATAACGGGTAAGATGAGGGACGACAATTCCTATGAACCCTATCGGTCCCGCCACCGCAACGGATCCACCGGCGAGCAGGATGATTGCCAGCCCCAGGACCGATTTTAGAATAACGACATTCAATCCGAGACCTTTTGCCACATCTTCACCCATGGATAACACATTCATTTTTCCGGAAACGATCAAGGCCAGTCCCCATCCAACGATAAGGTAAGGAAGGACCGCAACTAAATTATCAAGACTCCGGCCGGAAACCGATCCGGCAAGCCAGAACAAAACTTGATCCAATAGTGCCTCATTGGAAACCAGGAGACCTTGCGTCAGTGAAGCTACCATCGCGGACATCGCTGCTCCAGCCAAAGTCAGCTTCATCGGTGTCAAACCGCCCCGTCCCATGCTTCCTATCATATATATACTTGTTGCCGCGATTGCGGCCCCGATGAAAGATAACCAGGTGAATATTTGGAGATTGCTTACCCCAAAAATGGTGATGCCCGTGACTACCGCCAAGCCCGCGCCGGCGTTGACTCCGAATATATCCGGTGAAGCGAGAGGGTTTTTAGTCAATGTTTGCATCAGCACCCCTGAAATAGCCAAACTTGCACCTATCGCCGAAGCGATCAAGGCACGCGGAAGTCTGACAGATTGGATCACGATATGTTCGTTCGACCCATCGAAATGGGTGAAAGCATCAATGGCCATGTGCCATGTAGTATTCGTATAACCGTATACAATGCTTGAGCACACTAAAAAAAGCAGCAAAAGTATGGTAATGAATAGCCCCATCCATTTCTGCCATGTATTTTTCAATAACATATCCAGTTACCTATCCAATCATGTTTATTTACTAGTTTACTTAATTGTACTGGCGTCATCGGAATCATGTCAACGATTTTGATAATCATTTTCAATTATATATTGACAGAAAAGTATATTCATTTTATGATGAGGCTGTTAAGTGCGAATGATTATCATTTGCTTATTATTGGGAGGGATACATAAATGTTCAGGATCAAGTCATTATTCACAATTTTTACAATATTCGCAGTCTTCCTGCTTGCAGCGTGCGGAAACTCGGGAGATAAGAAGTCAGGAACTGACACTGCTGATAAAAAAGAGGATACAAGCTATACAATCGAGCACGCAATGGGTTCGACTGATTTGAAAAAAGCGCCAAAAAGAGTAGTCGTTTTGACGAATGAAGGTACTGAGGCATTACTCGCTTTAGGAATCAAACCTGTTGGTGCCGTACAATCTTGGCTTGGCGACCCTTGGTATGACCATATTAAAGCTGATATGGATGGGGTCGAAGTAGTCGGTGTGGAACATGAAGTGAACTTAGAGAAAATCGCATCACTTAAACCAGACTTGATCATCGGCAGCAAGATCCGCCAAGAAGCGATTTATGATAAATTAAGTGCAATCGCCCCGACCGTCTTTTCGGAAACGCTTAGAGGAGATTGGAAAGAAAACTTTAAGCTTTACGCAAAAGCCGTCAACCTTGAAGATAAAGGAAATGACGTCATTGCACAATTCGATAAGCACGTTGAAGATCTTAAAGCTAAATTGGGTGACAAGGTAAATCAAGAAGTTTCCATCGTCCGTTTCATGGCTGGGACTACACGCATTTATTATACGGATTCATTCTCTGGAGTGATTTTTGATCAATTAGGCTTCAAACGTGCAGAACAACAGAAGGAACTTTTCACTGCTGATAATAAACTTGGCAACCTTGCGATCGAGGTAGGCAAAGAGGTCATTCCTAAAATGGACGGAGATATCCTCTTCTACTTCACTTACGCTCCTGAAGGAGACAAACAAGCTCTTAGCACTGCAAAAGAGTGGACAAACGATCCGCTTTGGAAAAACCTTGATGCAGTCAAAAAAGGTAATGCCCACGAAGTAAGTGATGCAACATGGAATACAGCGGGTGGAGTCATTGCCGCTAATAAAATGTTGGACGATCTAGAAAAAATCATGCTAGAAAAGTAAGGATTACGATCCAGCAAAACTAGCTAAAAAAGCACCCTATAGAATAGACATTTTGAAAAGTCTATCCTGTAGGGTGCTTTTGTTTTCCGATTACCCACGGTTTTGCAGGATCGGACTTTATCCGTTCCATTGCTCTTCACTCCATATGATCAGATTCTGCTTGCTCCCAGTTTTGGAGGTTTATACTTAGACCGCTTCTTTCCACTACAGGCGCTCGCTTACCCAAAGGCGGTCCGAAAACTTCCTCGGCGCTTTCGTCTCTGGGGTCTCACGTATACGCGCATTTCCTAAGCGACAGTCTCTCACCCTTCGTTGGAACCTAAAAAAAATGCCGCCTGCAAAATACAGACAGCATCTCCTTCAAGTTGTTAAACTTTATTTTCAAAGAGTCCATCCTGTCCTATTTTACCTGTGGACGGTCAGGTTTGCCGGGTTTGCCGTTAACCCGCTTGTCCTCTTTCCTTCAGTTGATCGTCAACGAACAGGATGCCCAATTCATAATGCTCGCCATCAAATAACGCTCTTTGCACGAATCGAATCTGTTCATTATTATCGATGACCTCGAGCTTGCAATGGGCTCTGTTGATTTGGAGCGCCCTGTATAGCTCTTCTTCTTCCCTGACGATGACCCCGTTGATTTTCGAAATGATCTCGCCTTTGACTAGTCCCATTTTATCAGCAGGGGACTGAGGGATGACGCCTAAGATCTGGACACCGAGCTTGCTTTTTGAAAAATAAAAAGGAAGCCTTTCATCCATCGCCTTCTGGGAGTAGTGCAGGAATTCACGTCCAACCATTGCCAATACGGCCGTTATGACCGCCAGTACCGGGTACCAGTAGCCAATGATGGCCATGCCTGTAATCACCACTCCTAAAGCTCCGACCTTTTTCCCATGTGCCCTGATTGCCTGCTCTGGAAGCGTTCCGTGAACTTTCTGCTTGAAACCGATTAAAAATGGCAGCACGATTGGCGATATCGCCATATCCCCGATCGAAAAAACCGGATACCATTCGAAGGGCGCCGGAAGATGTCCTCCCGGTATCATGATGAACATCGGGACTAGCCAGATCCTTTGTGAAACGTAAACACCTATCGGCTGCCCCCTCTTTGAAACCTGCAGCTGTGGGGAGACCTTTTTGCTGCCGTTGCCAACCATTAAAAATCCTTCAGCAATTAGCAAAAGCCCTATCAAGATAACAAGTGTCGGATAGATGGACCGATCGAGCTGATTCATGGCATCCTGCAATATCGGCAGCTTGATGTTCCTATCATATAAAAAGAAAAGGATGAAGAAGGTGATTCCCACTGTATATACGGGTGAGATGACCCTCCTGTTCATGGTCAGTACAGCCAAAATCGTTACACCGGCCATGATGAACATCGCTGCCAATGGAATGGTCATTCCTGATGCAAGCGTTAAGCATGAAAGAATCAACCCCCATATCAATCCATGAGGCAACAACGACCGCATTTCCATGGAAATCCTGTAGACCTTCGTATTAAAATCATGGCGTTCCCGTTTAACGCGAAGATAGCCGATGAATAAACAATAGGCAATCGAAATATAAAGCAAAGGATGAAGGAATAGCTTTCCTAATCCCATCATGCATGCAATCAGCCAATCCGTTGTCAATTTCTTTCCACCATCCTCAATGGGTAATTAAATAGTTGTGCAATTCGTGCTTGTCAGTTACCTCCTATTCTATCAAAAATGTAACCTCCATGCCTATCAAGATGCAGAAAAAGTAGCTTTATCGCAAGTTTGTTCTGCATTCTTTTCATGATGCGGAAATAAGCTGGCACCAAACAAAGAAAAGGCACCGCTTCAGGGGCGGCACCTCCTTTTATCATTTCACGAGATAGTTCAAAGCCGTTCTTAACTGAATATCATTGTCTTCATCTTGGATTTTTTCCAGAATCGCACTTTCCAAATGGGCTGCGGTTTTCGCATCCAGCTTTCCTGTCACTTTCAGGTCATACTGCTTTTGAAAGGCTTTTACGGCAATTTCCGTATTCCAATCATAATAGCCGTCTTCGCGTCCCGTTTCAAACCCAAGTCCCTTCAGAATGCTTTGGGCATATTGGATTTGTTCATCGTTCATGTCGCGCTCGAACACCCCTTCGACCGCAAGCTGATGGGCATTAAAGTATTCCGGCTGCTTCACCTTGATCGTCGGTTCGATCCCTTTTTTATGGATCCAGTTCCCTGAAGGCGTCAGCCACTTATACAGTGTGAGTTTAATCTTACTGCCATCCCCCATCGGTACAGCCTGCTGCACGGTCCCTTTCCCGAAGGTCTTCTCCCCGATCAATGGATAGCCACCCGCCTCCTGCATCGCTCCAGCTAGGATTTCCGAGGCAGAGGCGCTCCCTTTATCCGTCAAGACTGCAATGGGATAATCTTTCGCTTTCTTGAGGGTTGTAAAAAACGATTGCCTTTCGCCCGTTCGTTCGGCTATTTGCAAAAACGGTTTTTCTTTTGTAATGAACTCTCCAAGAATCGTTTCCACACTTGAAAGAAGGCCGCCTGGATTGCCGCGTACATCTATGACCAAGCCTTTAATCCCTTTCTTTTCTAACTGCTTCATCTGCTTTTTGAAATCTGCCGCCGTATTTTCCGAGAAAGTGGTTAACTCGATGTAGCCAATCTGTTCCCCGCCCACTTCTTTAACGGATGAAAATACGGTATCCAGCGGTATTTCAGCACGCACCATTTTGAACTCAAGCGGATTGGAAACCCCCGCTCGCTTTACTTCCATTTTGACGGGTGAGCCCTTTTCGCCCCGAATTTTCAGGCGTGTTTCATACAGATCCAAGCCCTCGACACTCTCTCCATTCACCTTAAGGATTTGGTCTTTCGGCTTCAAGCCCGCCTTTTCGGCTGGCGAATCCTTGTAAGGAGAAACGATTATGACCTTGCCATCTTCCATTCCGATTTCAGTCCCTATCCCTTCGAAAGAGGAATCCAGGGTTTCATTGAATTGCTTGGCGGTCTCCTTGTCCATATAAACGGAATAAGGATCTTTCAAAGATGATAGCATGCCCTGGATCGCCCCTTCCACCAAACGGGAGCCATCCACCTGCTCGACATACTCACTGACGATCAAGCCATAAGCTTGCTCCACTTTTGCCCATTCCTTATCCTTGGATACGGCTGGGCTTTCAGGGTTTGTTTCCTGTTTATCCGGGAGGTTTGTCCAATATATGCCCCCCACTGCTCCAATGGCTAGTGATATGATGATGGCTAGCGGAAGAACCCATTTTTTGACCATATTTATCCCCATTTCTGACCTGATATGTATTCCACTATATGTGGCGCCGGGCAAGAATATTCCCTGAGGGGTTGGTGAATGAACATAAAAAAACAGACCAGGAATTTATCCTGGTCTGTTTTACTGCAATAATATGGGGTATTAATTAGGTATATAGTTTAATGGATTGACAGCATTCGATTTGCTATAATTCCATGCACCTTTATGCAGCTCGAAGTGTAAATGCTGTCCAAATGAATGGCCTGTGTTCCCCATGATGCCCACTTGTTGGCCTTTGGCAACCACAGCGCCCTCACTTACTTGTCTAGAGCGTAAATGTGCATAAACCGTAGTCCATTGCTGCCCGCCGATTGAATGGGTAACGAAGACGACGTTTCCGTATGTACTGGAGTGGTAAGAACGGCTTACGACCCCGTCGGCTGCCGCTACAACCGGAACCGTTCCACTAGCAGCAATATCAATGCCGGCATGCTGTTTATTCCAGCGTTCACCCATTGTCGAAGATACATATCCTGCACTCGGTCTTGTGAATGTACCCGATGATACCGCAGGGACTTCACTTACATGGGACGAAGGAGCTGGCGCTGAACTGCTTTTTGCGCTAGGTGCCGGAGAAGATTGTTGCTTGGATTCCGACGCTTGTGATGCTGCTTTTGCAGCTGCTTTTGCAGCTGCTTGTGCCGCTTCCTGCTCTGCACGTTTTTTTGCTTCGGCTGCCGCTTTTTTACGGGCGGCTTCCAATTCCGCAAGACGTTGATGTTCTAGGCTGATGGCTGATTTGATGGCTTTTTCCTGAGCGGAAAGGTTCGCCTTTTCTTCCTCTAAGCCCATCTTCTCGTCTTCATGCTTTTTAGTTTGTTCCTTCAGTTGCTTGACTAAAGCGTCCTTTTCCTGCTTTTGCTGTTTTTGCTGCTTTTGGATTTCCAATAGTTCAGCTTTTGCCACTTCCAAACTAGCAAGCTTCGTTTCAACAGCATTTTGTTTTTCTTCAAGATCTTTTTTATCAAGTTCATGCTGCTTCAGAATATCCCGGTCGGCCTCAGCGATCGTTGCTACAGCTCCGACACGGTCCACTAAATCTCCAAAACTTGATGATCCGAATAGCACTTCAAGGTAGTTGACATCCCCGCCGGTTTCCTGGAAAGAAAGTGCCCTCTCCTTCAATACTTCATTACGTTTGGCGATCCGTTCCTTCAACACTTTAATCTCTTTTTTCAATGCTTCGATTTCGTCTTTCGTTTGTGTAATTTCAGCATTTTTAGCATCGATTTTTTTGGTGGATTCTGCAATTTTCGCTTCGATTGCATCGATTTGTTCTTCTGCAGTCATTTGCTTATCCTGAAGGTTATCGATTTTCTTCTCCGTGTCTGAAATGTTCGATTCAACACCTGAACGTTTTTCCTGAATCGATTCTTTCTGCTTTTCCAGATCCGATATGGACTCAGCATGAACGGATGGTACTGCCAGAAGGCTTCCTAAACCAATCATGATGGAAGCATTCATGGCAATGATATTTTTTTTCAACGTTTCATATCCCCTTTCAATCCCGTCACATCAATTGCCTTGCAACGTCTCTCTATCTATACCAAGCTCTTTTTTAATAAAAGGAGCAACTTTTATACTTTCAAGAATTTCCTGACGGACATCAAGCTGCCCCATATCCCGATGACGGCACCTATCACGATGAGGATTGCCGATACTTGATAAATAAATGGGTTTGCAGGAAGAAGCTCAACGAACTTGAACGTAATCTGCGGTGCTGCATATTTATAAAGATTGTAATAGAGTACGGAAATCAGGCCTATCGGCACGATTGCGCCGAGTATTCCCAGCCAAAGCCCCTCGAGGAAGAATGGCCAGCGAATGAATGTGTTCGTTGCCCCTACCAATCTCATGATCTCGATTTCTTTTCTTCTAGCTACAATTGTGATTTTGATCGTATTTGAAATCAGGAACATTGCAGTGAATAGTAAACCTACAATGAGGACGATCCCTATGTTTCTCGCAATATTCACGAAGCTGAATAGCTTCTCGACGTATCCTTGGCCATATTTGACGCTTTGGATATAATCAAAGCCTTCGATCTTTTTTGCCACCTTGATGACATCTTGCGGAGATTTCGTTTTGATGATATAAACGTCCCTTAACGGGTTGTCCTGTTCAAATGGTTTAAAAGCTTCGCCATTATCACCTAGATCATCTATCAAATTCGTAAGCTCTTCATCTTTTGGGGAGAAAATGACTGATTCAATGCCATCCATCTCCGTAATTTTTTTTCCGATTGCTTTTATATCGTTTTGATTCGCTGCATTATCTATATGTGCGCGAACTTCGACATCCTTCTCCACATTTCCCGCGATATGATTCAAATTCATCATGAGTACTAAAAAGACGCCTACCAATGTTAGAGTTACCGTTACTGCACTTACTGAAGCGAACGTCATCCATCCATTACGGCCAATATTTTTAAAACTTTCACGGAAGTGACGGAGCAATGTTCTAAATTTCATATCCGTAATCACCTCGATGTTCATCGCGAACGATTTTTCCACTTTCAATGGCAATGACACGTCGTTTGATATTGTTGACGATGTCCCTATTATGGGTGGCCATTACTAGTGTCGTTCCGCGTTTATTAATTTCTTCAAATATGTTCATGATTTCCCACGATGTTTCAGGATCAAGGTTCCCTGTAGGCTCATCCGCGATGACCACCTTGGGATCATTGACGATCGACCTGGCAATCGCTACCCTTTGCTGTTCCCCACCAGATAATTCCGAAGGCAGCATTCTTGCTTTATGCTTGATGCCAACCAGATCAAGGACTTCCATGACTCTCTTTTTGATCTCTTCCGGTTCCTTTTCGATGACTTCCATGGCAAATGCCACATTTTCATATGCTGTGAATGTTTGAAGGAGTTTAAAATCCTGGAAAACCATACCGATATTGCGGCGGAATAGAGGAACTTTCGAATTGCGGATACTTGGCAGGCTAAGTCCATTGACCAAGATATTACCACTAGTCGGCTTTTCTTCCCTGTACATCATCTTGATGAAGGTCGATTTACCGGCACCGCTGGGTCCTACCACATATACGAATTCGCCTGGCTTGATTTTTACGTTGATCCCATTAATGGCAATGACGCCATTTGGGTATGTCTTTTTCACATCTATCATTTCTATCATTTTAAAACCACCTAATTTGCTTGAATTATCTTTATGTAATTACAGCTTTTTCGACAATTTCCACTGAATTCTGACAGGAATCGCTCTTACTTGAGCACAGACACATTATAACATCAAATTTTGTCAAATTAAGCATTAATAATATTACAGTTTCATTTCAGTCGGTCATATATCAACATCTACGTAATATTCCCAGTAATTGTTTGTTTGATAAGGAATTAAATGTGAGGGGTACCGGGGATTTATAAGGGGAATGCTTAATGAAACGTCCTGCTGGTGCAGAACGTTTCGGCGATCACTTACTTATGTTTTGCAAGCCATTCGGCGACCAGGCTGGCTTCTTTTCCCTGGATGATACCCTTTGGCATTGCACCTTGCCCATTTGCAATGACCTTTTCGATATCAGCCTTCGTCAGCTTCGAGCCGACTTTCGTCAAATTCGGTCCAACGCCGCCTTCGAGATTCACCGCATGGCAGCTCGAGCATTTGTTTTCATAAATCTTGGCGGCATCACCGGCACCTGCCGTTGTCGTTTCACCACGATCAGTATCTGCCGGCTGTTTATCTGACGCATCATCGTTCCCGCCACATGCAGCCAATACCAAAGAAGTGCCCAAAACTAAAGCTGCCCATTTCATTTTCATTGAATTTACCCCCTCTTCCTATTACCAATACAAGAACATTATACCAATGTCATTCCAGTTTAAAACCCTCCCCCAGCACTTCCGATGCGTCCGTGACGATTACAAACGCTTTAGGGTCAACGAGTTTCACCAATTGTTTCAATTTGGTGAATTCGGACTGGTCTATTACACACATCATGATTGGACGGGTGTCGTCCGTATACCCGCCATAACCGGATATCCCGGTTACCCCGCGATCCAGTTCATGTATGATAGCGTCCCTTACATCACGTTCATTATTTGTGATGATCAGGGCCATCTTGGATCGATTCAGCCCTACTTGGACAAGATCGATCGTTTTACTTGTCACATACAATGCAATCAAGGCATAAAGCCCTTTTTCAATATCAAAAACGATCGCGGCACTTAATACGATGATGCCATCGATAATGGCAACACAGATCCCCAGTGACATATGGGTGTACTTGTGAAAAATCTGCGCAGCTAAGTCAGTGCCTCCTGTCGAGCCTTTCCCACGAAAGACAATGCCTAGTCCAAGACCGACCATCAACCCGCCGCAAATGGACCCAAGCAGGGCATCATTCGTCCACGCATCCCAATCTTTTGTCAGAAATACCACTAAAGGCAAAAACAATGTCCCAATCAAGCTTTTGGCTCCGAAATGCCTTCCCAGGATGATAAGTCCCGCAATGAATAAAGGAATATTGAACCCCCACAGCACATAGGCTGGCTCCCAGCCGAGAGTGGACCGGAGGATCGTACTGATCCCGCTGACCCCACCCGATGCAACTTGATTGGGCAGCAGGAAAACATTAAAACCGATGGCAATTATGGCCGAACCCACGATTACCAATCCATATTCGATTAACTTTTGCAGCAAAGGGGGCTTCGGCTCCCTGTATCTTTTTCCCATTCTTTATTATCTCCTCAAACCATCATTCATCATTATGTAGTATTGGCGGATCATAGCATGACATCCCCATTCACATCCTGTAAAAATATTCCAGACCACCTTGTAAGGCATGCATGATTTCATACAAAAAGCCGGACCATAGAACGGGTCCGGCCATCTTATCTTATAGTTTTGAACGCAAGTACGCATCGATGAACATATCAATATCCCCATCCATGACCGCACCCAAGTTCCCGGTCTCCGCACTCGTACGGTGATCCTTGACCATGGAATACGGATGGAAAACATAAGAACGAATTTGGCTTCCCCAGCCAATTTCCTTTTGTTCACCGCGAATTTCATCCAGATCGGCTTGTTGCTGTTCAATTTCACGTTGATAAAGTTTGGCTTTCAGCATATTCATCGCTTGAGCCTTGTTTTTGATTTGCGATCTTTCGTTTTGGCACGTTACTACCGTATTGGTAGGTAAATGGGTGATACGGACAGCCGAATCAGTCGTATTGATATGCTGACCGCCGGCACCGCTTGCCCTGTACGTATCGACCTTCAAATCTTCGGTACGTATCTCGATATTGATCGTCTCATCGAATTCCGGCATGACTTCACAAGAAACGAATGAAGTATGGCGTCGCCCCGATGAATCAAAAGGAGAAATACGGACAAGACGGTGAACGCCTTTTTCCGCTTTCAAATATCCGTATGCGTTATGGCCTTTGAAAAGCAGGGTGACACTTTTGATACCCGCTTCATCACCTGGAAGGTAATCAAGGGTTTCAACTTTAAAGCCTCTTTTTTCACCCCATCTAGTATACATCCGCAGCAGCATCGAACCCCAATCCTGGGATTCCGTTCCGCCTGCGCCTGGATGAAGTTCCAGGATGGCGTTTTTCGAGTCATATTCTTCGCTTAGTAACAGTTGCAATTCGAAATCATTCATCTTTTGTGAAAGTGTCGTGATTTCTTCTTCAAGCTCTGCCAACAGTTCAGCATCATTCTCTTCTTTCACTAGTTCATACGTCAGATCCAGGTTTTCATATGATTCGTTCAAATCAGCGAGCTGGGTGACTTGCTCTTTCAGTGCATTCGTTTCATTGATGACAGTCTGGGCTTTTTGTTGATCATTCCAAAAATCAGGGTGTGTCATCTCATTTTCAAGCTGAGCGATTCGTGCCTCTTTTTCATCTAAGTCAAAGAGACCCCCTAAAGTCCGTTAATCGTTGCGCTGTCCGTTCAAGTTCATTTCTAATTTCTCCTAGTTCCATTTCCATTCACCTCATTAAATATGTTGAAAAAATCCCTGCAGAGGGATTCGCCTCAGTACAATTAAGCCTCTTCAAACTATATGCAAATATACGACTTTATGCAAACGAAACATGAAAAGAGGCGGCAAGCCCTGCACTTGACCGTCCCTTACTCATTATACACCTAATATTAGCCTACACTGCCATGGCAATTCTTATATTTTTTACCGCTGCCGCAAGGACATAACGTATTTCGCCCAACGTCATCCTTTTTACGGGCCGGAGCCTTTTTCACTTTGCCCCCGTCTTCTTCCTTCGGGTTCACCGCTTGTCCTTGTATGACTTCTTTCCGCTCTAGATTGTTGCGGATTTCAGCTTTCATGATGTATTTGGCGACTTCATCTTCCATAGAGGCTATCATCGCCTCAAACATGGCGAAGCCCTCTGATTGATATTCACGGAGCGGATCGATTTGGCCATAAGCACGAAGGTGAATCCCTTGGCGCAATTGCTCCATTGCATCGATATGATCCATCCATTTGCTATCTACCGCGCGAAGGACGATGACCTTTTCGAATTCACGCATTTGCTCTTCGGATAGCTCTTCTTCTTTTTGGTCATAGTCATTTTTCACTTTGGCTAAAATGAAATCAACCAATTCCGTTTCATTTTTCTCTTCTAAATCAGGTACGGAAATGGACCCCTCATCGAATAAGTTGCCGTTCAGGTAATCGACAAGGCCTTGCAGGTTCCAGCCTTCCTCATCACCCATTGGGGCAAATGCTGCCACATTGCGCTGGATGGAAGCCGCTATCATCGTTTCGACGATTTCGCGCAGGTTTTCGCTTTCCATCACATCGAAACGCTGCTTATAGATAATCTCCCGTTGCTGACGAAGAACATCATCATATTGCAGTAATTGCTTCCGGGAATCGAAGTTATTGCCTTCCACTCGTTTCTGTGCAGACTCGACGGCCCTCGTCACCATCTTGCTTTGAATCGGCTGGGTATCATCCATACCGAGTCGTGTCATCATGTTTTTCATGTTATCGGAGCCGAAACGGCGCATCAATTCATCTTCCATGGATAAATAGAATTGTGTGACCCCCGGATCTCCCTGACGGCCGGAACGACCACGCAGCTGGTTATCGATACGCCTGCTTTCATGACGCTCCGTTCCGATGACGGCAAGACCGCCGAGCTCCTTGACGCCTTCACCAAGCTTGATGTCCGTACCACGGCCAGCCATATTCGTAGCGATCGTAACGGAACCTTGATTCCCTGCATTGGCAATGATTTCCGCTTCACGCTCATGATTTTTCGCATTCAAGACATCGTGCGGAATCCCCTTTTTGGATAAATAGGCTGAAATGACTTCGGATGTTTCAATGGCAACCGTTCCGACAAGCACAGGCTGCCCCTTTGCATGCCTTTCGGCGATGTCCTCGACAACAGCCCGGAATTTACCATCGGTTGACGCATAAATGAGATCGGCCCGGTCATCCCTGATGATATTCCGGTTTGTAGGGATCGCAATGACATGCATATTATAAATGTTGCGGAACTCCTCTTCTTCCGTTTTGGCAGTCCCGGTCATACCGGAAAGTTTTTCGTACATCCGGAAATAATTCTGGAACGTGATCGTCGCAAGAGTCATGCTTTCATTTTGGATTTCAAGACCCTCTTTCGCTTCGATGGCCTGGTGGAGGCCTTCACTGTAACGGCGGCCTTTCATCAAACGGCCAGTAAATTGGTCGACGATGACTATTTCGCCTTCCTGAACGACATAATCCACATCCAAATGCATCGAAACATGCGCCTTCAACGCCTGATTGATATGATGATTCAAAGTAACGTGGGTGATATCGAATAAATTATCGATATTGAACGCTTTTTCGGCTCTGTTCATGCCTTCTTCCGTCAGCTGTACACCCTTTGTCTTTTCATCATACGTATAATCCTTTTCTTTTTGCAGCGTTTTGACAAACGCATTGGCCTGGATATAAAGCTGGGCCGATTTTTGTGCCGAACCGGAAATGATCAACGGCGTTCTCGCCTCATCAATCAAAATGGAATCGACTTCATCGATTACAGCAAAATGCAAGGGCCGCTGGACCATTTGTTCTTTATATAACACCATGTTGTCACGCAGGTAATCGAAGCCTAACTCATTATTCGTGCTATAGGTAACATCGGCATTATACGCCTCTTGTTTTTCCTCTTTTGAATGGCTGTTCAGGTTCAAACCGACGGTCAAACCAAGGAAGTCAAACAATACCCCCATCTCGGAGGCATCACGGTGGGCCAAGTATTCATTGACTGTAACGACATGGACGCCCTTACCAGTAAGCGCGTTTAAATAAACCGGCATGGTCGATGTCAATGTTTTACCTTCCCCTGTCTTCATTTCCGAGATATTGCCGTCATGAAGTGAGGCCCCACCCATGATTTGAACACGGTAAGGATATAAGCCAAGGGCACGCTTCGCTCCTTCACGGGCAACAGCAAAAGCCTCGACGAGCAGATCATCGACGGTCTCCCCGTTTTGGTAGCGCTCTTTGAACTCGCCCGTTTTGGCACGAAGCTGCTCATCCGATAATGCGGCCGTCTCATCAGCCAGCGATTCGACTTGGTCAGCAATCTTTTCCAGACGTTTAATTTCTCGCTTATTCGGATCAAAAACTTTATTTAATATATTAAGCATTCAATAACGCTCCTCTATTATGGTAATGATCGTTCCATGACAAAATTCATATAAGTAAGAAGAAATGCATCTTCTGTTATTCCTAATCCACGCTTAATTTTACCACTTCTATCCTAGAGGTACAACTTCATGTCACTTCCATGCCTATTGATCCGAATTCAATTCTTGCGAAAAACAATGGATAAATCATGAGTAAAACTGTTAAAATAGATGGAAGTATAAATAATTCATGGAATCTCCCCACTATTCCAAAAAGCAAATGTGAATGATCCATAACCTTCCATCATTTGATGCTGCCAAGGTAATCCAACCAGATTTCATGTTTGAATTTTTTTAAAGGTGGGCTACTAACATTTTAAGTAGAAGATAAATAGAACATGTTTCGAGGTGGTATTATGATTGGTGAACGTGTAAAAAAACTGCGTGAAGAAAAAAAGATGTCGATGACTGAACTCGCCGACAAAGCCGGTGTGGCAAAGTCTTACTTAAGTTCGCTAGAGCGTAACTTGCAAACGAACCCTTCCATTCAATTTCTCGAAAAAATCTCCGCCGTGCTGAACATTCCTGTTGATGCCCTCCTTTACGATGCACCAAACAAGGAAACCTTGGACAATGACTGGATGAAAATCGTGGAGGAAGCCATGAATTCCGGCGTGTCGAAACAACAATTCAGGGAATTCATCGAATTCAATAAATGGAGAAAAGACAAAGAAGAGTAGAAGTTTAATAGTCTACCTACATAATCCTGGAGTAAACAGCTTGAAAATGCTGGACTTACAGAAATCCAATACGAATAATCACCCCTATAAACAGCCAGGTCAGCCTCTGTTTATAGGGGTGTGTTTGGTAATTAGCTTCGCTCGCTCTCCTCTAGTGGAACCTCAAGGCATTTCCGTTCAAAAAAAGCACTAATTTCCTCTTTTTTAAAACCTAAGCTCCGTGCTTCTGATATTAAATCCACCCATTCTTGATCGATTTCCATTTTAGCCACCTCTTCTACCTCCTAAAATACCTTTGTATTTCAGGCAGACCAGCCATCTTAGTCGAGCGGACCTTAGACCTGTGCCTTTGCGCCCTTATCTTTCAATAAGTTTGCCTTTGTCATGGTACTAATTACCAAATACATTGCTTATAAACATATTATATCGGATACTTGCATCACATATTGTTATATTATGTCGCCAAACTAACAAAATGCAAAAAAATTTATCCGACAAAATATTACAATATTTAGAAAATTCAATAACCGCTTCCCTTTTATCATTTTCTCCTTTTTACGTAATAGTAAATCGTGCTTTTCCCATTCAGTTTATGCTGCAGGTTCACCCTCTCCACCACTAGTGGATCCAAGGCTTTTTGCACAGTCAGGTCGTCACCGCAGGTCGGGCAAAGCCACTCTCCATAGTCTGCACTGCTAAAAGAAGACCGATTGCATTTATGGCAATTCTTTTGATACAAAATATCCAGCCCCTTTGCACCTTAATCAAATCGTTTGTTATAAATTACACTATGTTCTTTTTAAAGAACTAACAACTTGAGTATAGTACAAAGGGAAGATTCAATAGAATAGGTAATATTAACTATTTATCTTATTAAAGAACACAAATTGTTCTTTATAAAAAACCATCCAGAGCCTGACCGCAATCTTGTAGCATGCAAAAAAGCACAACCCAAATGCTGGGCTGTGCTTTAGTTCATAGATTAAGATTTAGCTAGGTTCAATCAAACCGTAGCGACCATCTTTACGACGGTATACCACGTTCGTTGTGTTAGTATCCGCATTCGTGTAAACGAAGAAGCTGTGACCAAGCATATTCATTTGCAAAATCGCTTCTTCACTGTCCATCGGCTTCAAATCGAAGCGCTTATTGCGGACCACTTCAACATCATTATCATCTTCGAATTCATCTACCACTTCGTCAACGTCCGTGTTGAAAGCGAATGCTTCCGGAGTCGTTGATAAGTTGTTTCTGAATTTACGATTGACCTTCGTTTTATGTTTACGAATTTGGCGTTCAAGCTTGTCATTGATCAAATCGATGGCAGCATACATATCCGCATTTTCCTCTTCAGCACGAAGAACCAAATTCTGCATAGGAATCGTCACTTCGACCTTGGATGTATTATTGTTAACTTTCAAATTAACTAACACATTTGCATCAGGTGTATTGTTAAAATATCGTTCTAACTTGCCAATTTTCTTTTCGACGTATTCTCGAATTGCTGGAGTTACCTCAATGTTTTCACCGCGTACGTTGTAATTCATAAAGTGAGTCCTCCTTAAATTAAGACTATAACAGTTAGATTCTACAATACCCCTCCGGTTCCCTTTGGAAACATATCATGAAATATGTCGAAATTATGAAACAATTGTCGGAAGGTTTGGAAAGGGTTGATGTATACCCTACATTCATTATAACAAATGCCTGGCGATAAAGAAAAATTTAAGCTTTAATTATTTACAGAAAATTTAAATAAATGTAACATAATAGCCGTTTGGAAACCAAACGGCTGGGTTATCATTTTCTTTTATCGTAAAACATGCCATCGATTGATAGACTTTCATATGGGTTCATATATTTATTGGAGGAATTTTTCTTTTTGTTTATTTCCTGGATGTCCCGTTGTATTTCCTGCTTTTGAAGCTTCAGCAAGCTGTCTACCTGTTGATTGAGCAGCATCGTCCTGCGGCCTACCTGTTGTTCAGCAGCAGTGAAGGGCGGCTTGATTTGGGCAATGACTTCATCCCGCCGATCAATCAGCTCGGTGATCCTTTCTATTTTATCCTCACGTTCTGCAATCATCCGATCCTCCAGAACGGCAAGTAATTCGGCAGTCAAGTCGTGAAAAGCCTGAATCATTACACTTGCCCGCCTTGGCTGAATTGTTTTTTGCGGTTGATCTGAATGACTTCCTTCCACGTATTACGGAAATCAGTGACGAGTCCTTCCACCTCGTCCAAGGCAGCAACATCATTTTTCATATTCGCCTCTATCAGACGGCGATTCATGAAATCATACAGACTCATCATTTCCTTCGACACCTCGACATCCATGTTCAGCGTCACCATCAATTCGTGGATGATGTTTTGCGCCTTGATGATGTTGGTATTCTTCGCTTCGATATTTCCTGCTTCAATCGCCTTCCGCCCAAGCATGATGAACTTCAGGCAGCCATTGTATAGCATTAATGTCAGCTCTCCCGGGGACGCTGTATTGACCGAATTTTGTTGATACGACTGATAGGGATTATTAATCGCCATATTTATCTTCCTCTCCCGATTGCCTTAACTAAAATAAGATGCTAACGATGAACTTTGGCTATTTGCCTTTTGAATCGCCTTTTCCATGGCCGTGAACTGGCTGTAATAGCGGGATTCCAATTTCGCTAACTTTGTTTCGAATGCCGAGATCCTCGTATCCAGCCCATTGACCATTTTCCCGATGGTAAAATTATTATTCACATATCCAGCCTTCCCGGCTTTTTCGGTGATGACCTTCATCGAAGATTGTATATCATCACGCAAACGGCGTGCCAGCCCCTTTTCACCTTTTTCCGCTCCATCAGCCATGAACATATTATAAACCGCATTGGGATCCTCGCTGATCGCTGCCCGAAGCTTGTCCTCATCAATCGTCAATTTGCCGCCCTCCAAGTAATTCTTGGTCGTGGTAATGCCCAGGCTGCTGAGATTGTTTTTCCCAGTGATTCCGTCCACTGCGGTGTATAGGGAGGATCTCATCGTGGTTAAGAGGCTCTTAAGCGTCGAATCGCTTTTCAGTGTTCCGCTTTTTGCCTTCTCTTCCCAAAGCTTCACTTCATCTTCCGTCATTTCCTTCTTTTGCTCGGCAGTCAGCGGGATGAAGGAGCGGTATTTCGCTTCACCTGTTTTATCCTGTACCTTTTTAATGATTTCGTTGTATTTGTTCACGAACTGCGTGACCGTGTCCAGAATCGCATCCACATCGGCCGTTGAAGAGAATGAGACGGTATCCGTCGTTTTCTGCTTTACCGTTATTTCCGCTCCATTGATTAGGAACGTATTCGCAGGGCGGGAAATGTCCAGGCCATTATACGTGATCGCTGCATTTTCCCCTTTTGTGCCGCCAGCTTCTTCATTGTTGCTGCTCAGTTTTAACGCAGCAAAAAAATCACCGGTTCCCCCTAGTTCAATTTCGGGACGATCTTTGACATCACCCGTATTTTTAGCGGTGATCGAAAAGTTTTGCGAATTTTGATCAAAAAATAGCGTGACACCCGAGTTCGCATTAATTTTATTGATGACGCTCTCCAACGTATCATCGGCATTAAGCGTAAGCGTGTATGGCTTATCCTTGGTTACTCCATCCTTCACTTCCGTATTGAAAGCGCCCTCTTTATTTGGAGCCAGTATCGTAATCTCCTGAGGTGCCGTAATGCCTAATTCCGACAGCTTCTTTTTCGCATCCGTAACAGCCGATTTTTCCGTACTGGTCATGGTTGCTGCCTTGGCAAGACTGTTCACCTTGATATTTCCTGTAAAGTCACTAGTCGAACTTACATTTTTCACCGATACCGCTTCTGGATTCGAAACCGATACCTTCTTTTTAACAAAGGATGATTGCTTTCCGATTCCATCACGGATGAGCGTATCCAATTCCGATAATGAAGTATTGATCGAGCGGTAATCATCGCGCTGCCATTCGGAGTACTGCTTTTTCTGTGTCAATTTATCCAAAGGCACCCGTTCCGCCTGCATCATGCTTTTAACTAATTCATCAATGTCCATTCCACTTGCCAAACCACTGATCCGTACCACAATACATCACCCACTTATATTTTTTCATCCACCATGATCCCGACAAACTCCGTCATTGCCGCATAGAAATCCAATAGCTTCTTAGGCGGGATCTCCCTGATCGTCTCATCCGTTACGTCATCCACTACCTTGACATAATACTCATTGAGCTTCTCATGATACTCAAAGCGGACCGCCGTATGTATCGGGTTGAGGAAGGTGTTTAAGCTCTCCACCACTTCCTGAACCTTTTCCTTCGTAGGCTGACTGCTTTCGGCGCTTTGTTCCGAATAGGCCAGCGTATTCATTTCACGCTGATAATAAGAACTGATTCCATCCGAGATGGCTGTTCTGAGTTGTGAGGAAAGAATATTCGTGGACAAACTCTCCAGCATCTTAATAGCCCCCAATATGATGTCTTTATTTTTTATATCGGTTCTGAAATTGAACTTTACAGTGTTCATACAAAGGTTTTATCATTATATAGAGAACAAACATTCTGTTAATGGAGGAGATAACATTATAAAAAAGGAAATGGAAGAAGGGCTTTCATACTTTTATTAAGGAGGTGTCCATGATGATGCTTACTGAAATTCAAAGAAATGTATTATACGCCAGCATAATAAGTGACGGGGAAATCACGAAAATTTATAAAAATAGCAGGAGAAAGAACAATAGCTACCGAGAGCACTACGGTATATCTCAAGAAGAGTACCGAAAATGGAAAGTCGCCTTCTTTGATGGACTATTGTATATCACTCCAGCAAGCCAATGTGTACGTTCCGCATCTTTAGAATTATTCACTAATTTATTCCCTCATTTTTACAGAAAAGATGGAACTAAATATCTTCCTTTCACTTTAATCAAAAATTGTCTATTACCCCATTTCATAGCTATTCTATACATGGATGATGGCTCTTTAAGTATTTCATTTAGGGTAAATCATATTAAGAAAATTATTTACCTCACACCTCATATTTACCTATACCTTCAGTGTTATCGTAAGGACGAATTAGAGAAGTTAAAGGACCATATTTTTACCACCTATGAGTTATCTTTTAGACTGAGTGCTCGTAAGGATGGACATGGATTTATCCTAAAAACCACTTCTGTTAAGGAAACGTTTCGTTTCCTTGAACTAATCGAACCTGTGACTAAAACTTGTTCTTCTATGTTATACAAAACCTCTTGGGATTTTAGATATCAAAAAGAAATAATGAAATGGAAATCGAAGTATCCTGACTACACGGTTGTTACCAGCAGTTCCGATCGCTCTAAACCCTATTCTCCAGATGAAATCAAATTATTAAATCAACTCAAAGAAATTGGTTATTCGACAAATGAAATAGCAAAGGTGCTAAAAAGAAGTTATTGGTCCGTTACCTACAAATGGCAAGATATTAAAAAACGAAACTAACACCACTTCTTGATAGCATTCCGTGGAAAATGATAATATCTATCCGTTTGCTTTATAAAAAAAGAGACCCTAGCAAAACTAGGGTCACTTTCAAGTTATTAACGTAGAAGTTGTAAAACGCCTTGTGGTTGTTGGTTCGCTTGCTTTGCGACTATGTCTTTCGAGCATAGAATAGACTATATCTTCACCCTTGTCTTATAAGGGGCTGGGCACTTCGAATGGCTGCTGCCACCCTACGGATTTCATGGTCATAGCTTTTTAGCCTTAGACTGTATATCCTAGTCGTTGAACCTTCTCCAGAGTTTCCTCAAAGGAGCTTGGCTGCTGATTGTCCATTGTGTCATCTCCATCATTTTCAGACCATCACGCTTACCGTTTCCAGTTACGTTGTGGTTGATGAAGCTTTAGGAAGTTCCAGCAATTCACCCAGTCATCCTTTTATCCATTACTGGATAAAACGCCCTTCAAATTTACCTTAGAAGTTGTAAAACTCCTTGAGGTGCGGAATTTGCTTGAGCCAACATTGCTTGTGATGCTTGAGCCAAGATGGAGTTTTTAGTTTGCTCCATCATCGTCTTAGCCATATCTGTGTCACGTACACGTGATTCAGCAGCCGTCAGGTTTTCAGAAGAAGTACCTAAGTTGTTGATCGTGTGCTCTAAACGGTTTTGGTTAGCACCTAATTTAGAACGTTCTGCTGATACTGTATTAATTGCGTCATTAATTTTTGTAATTGCTTCAGCAGCACTAGCATGTGTTCCCACATTCAATGCTTGCTCAGTTGTTACGTTATTAGTTCCGTCTGTCACTGCTAAATCTGCATTTCCAGTTCCTTTAGTAGAAATACCTAAAGCTTCTGCTCTCATATCTCCAATATCAAGAGTCAAACTTTGTTTTTCATTAGCTCCGATTTGGAATTTAAGACTCTTATCAGGGTCAGTATCCTTCCCAGCTGAGACTGTTGTTTGAGTTACATTAGTTGCACCTTTTTTAAAGTCTCCTGCAGTTACTGTATCAGGACCTGTTGCTTTAGCAGTAAGTGTAAGTGAGCCATCAGTATTTTCAGTAGCAGTATATTTATTAGTAGTATCAGCATTAACTTTTTTCACTAATCCAGTAATACCATTATCAGTAGTATCAGCTGTGTAAGATTTACCACCAATAGTCATTGATTCTGTATCCGCAAAACTAATATCACTTGATGCTAATTTGTGAACAGCTGCTTTAGCTACCCCATCTTTTTCACCATTTAAAAGTTTTTGTGTATTGAACTCAGTCGTGTTACCGATACGGTTGATTTCAGATGTTAAAGAATTGATTTCTTTTTGGATTTCGCCGCGGTCGTTTGTTGTATTTGTATCTGTTGCTGCTTGAGTAGCAAGTTCACGCATGCGTTGAAGGATGTCAGTCGTTTCGTTCAAGGCACCTTCAGCAGTTTGGATAAGAGAAATAGCATCTTGTGAGTTACGGGAAGCTTGATCCAAGCCGCGGATTTGTCCACGCATTTTTTCAGAGATTGCTAGACCAGCTGCATCGTCACCAGCACGGTTGATACGCATACCTGAAGCCAGTTTCTCCATTGATTTGGATTGAGCGTTTGTTGCACTTGATAATTGACGGTGTGTGTTAAGAGCTGAGATATTGTGATTGATGATCATTTATGTTTCCTCCTTGAGTTTTAAGTTCCCACATCCATGTGGTTCATCACGGTGGGCAGTGAATAAGTCGGCCGCCTATATCACTGCCCATCGTTGTATAGTTAATATCGACATGCTCGGAAACATATTTAGCGGATTTTACGATTTTTTCTTGAAATAGTCATTTATGTTTTGCAGAAGATGTGATTCCGTTTGGGTGGCTTCACTATTTTCCTGCTGGATCGATAGATAGATTTCCTTTCTATGGATCTCGACGTTTTTCGGGGCATTGATCCCGAGCTTGATCTGTTCTCCCTCAATCGAGAGGATCGTGATTTCGATATCATCGCCGATCATGATCGCTTCATTCGGTTTTCTCGTCAATACGAGCATCATTTCGCCCCCTGTTCTGTGGGAGTTTCGATCAGCCTATGTTTTGTGCGGTAATCAGTGCCGTTCATGATGAATTGCTTACCCAATTTCTTTGAGCCATTTATGATGACGGGGGCCTGAAGGTTCGCTGTCGTTTCATTGAAGGGATCCGAAATCGTCAAGATCGCGAACGTAAGGACATCCTGCTCCGTTTCTATTTGTAAAAGCTCGAGCACTTCATCCGTAAGCTTCACTTCGTAATCACGAAATACATCAAAAGGGTTCGTCACAATGAAGGCAACCTCTTTTGTTTTTGTCGATTGCAGGACGAAAAAGGGTGTATCATCCAATGTAAGCAGGCAAAACTGTTTTTCCTCCAAAAAGCCCGGCAGCCCGCTTTCGAATCGATAGATCTCATTCGCCATTAATTCAATTTCGCCATGAAATTTGGTTTGTACATTCATCTCCGTTTTCACTCACCTGACTCATCGGGATATACATTAATGAAATTGATATCCAACGTATTTTTTTGTAAAATCTCCACATCCACACTGCCTGGTGTGTAAGTATGTTCCGGCCTGTTGATCTGGGCATCAATGATCGGCTTCTGGGCGGTCGCTTCGATCTCCACTTGTGCCGGATCGTAGTCAAGCTGCACGCTAAAATAGGAGGGAATCCAGCCAAGATTGAATTGCTTTTCGGCCCCTTTGCTGTTTTGCTTGGCCTGATCGGCGAGCGGACTGCCGCCTCTTTCAATGTGCCTCAGCTCCGTCCCCTGCTGCGAACGCCGAGCCATGCCTGCTAGCCAATCCTGGTACCCTTGCTGGGCGAATTCCTCCACTCGTTTGGAGAGGCTTTTCAAGTCCATATCCTCCCTGGCCTTTGTCTGATCGATCGTCAGCTTGCCTGGGGTCGTATGGATTTCCAAAATGGCCTGCGGCTGTTCGATTCGTTGAACCGCCGCCTTTTGTTCGATTTGCTGTACTGGCTGTTCGATATCCAACCCGATCTTCATTGGGGCGGATTGCAATCTAATTTGCGGAATCTGCATCATCATCACTCCTTATAGAAAAAAGCTATCCATTTAAGAATAGCTTAGCGAAGAAAATCCAATAAACTCGGTTGCATGATTTTCGCCCCGATACTTAAAGCGGCACTATGGACGCTTTCCTGGGTCGTCAAATCCATGATCGCTTTTTCGATATCGACATCCTCATTTTTTGAGAGGATCGAGGTGGCAAAAACCTCCTGCTGCTTAAGACGGTCCGTCATCAGCTCAATCCGGTTTTGCCTGGCGCCGACCTGGGCCTGCAGGCCTAAGAAGGTATTGATCGTTGCATCAAGCCCGTCAAGCGTCCCCGTCACATCTCCGCCGCTTTCCAGTGCAACGATCGTTTTATCGATGCTCCCGCCATTTGCGAGTGCTTCTCCAAAAACCTTCGAGCCGTCCGTGTTGATTTTCAACGAAATCCCGGAAAACACCTCAAGGTTTATGTCCCCTTTGCCATATACGATATTCCCATTCGCGTCTTTAACGGATGAAGGCTTCACATTCGTATCCTGACCGTTGAAAATATACTTCCCGCCGATCTGTGTGTCTCCGAGTGTGATGAGATGTTCCTTCAATTGCTTGATTTCCTCGGCAACGTTTTTCAGTTGATCGCCTTCATACGTGCCATTGCTTCCTTGAACCGTTATCTCCCGAATCCGCTGCATCGCGGAAACGGCTTCAGAAATGGTATCATCCGTACTGTCGATCCAATTTGTCGCCTCGGAAATATTGCTCTGATACTGTCCGATTTGATTCAAATTGGTCCGGTATCCCATGCCCATCATGGCCGCAACGGGATCGTCGGATGGTTTGGAGAATTTCTTTTGAGAGGAAACCTGTTCTTGCAGCTTGGCCATCTTTTCGTAGCTGCCGCTTAAGTTGGTTAACATATTATTGGTTAGCATCGATTGCGTTACCCGCATGTTCATTCACTCCTTTCATCGGCCTACCGTGCCCATTCCGTTGATGATCTTATCGAGCATTTCGTCCATCATCGTCATCATCCTTGCAGAAGCGTTGTATGCCTGCTGGAATTTGATCATGTCCGTCATTTCTTCATCAAGCGATACGGAGCTGACGGAATCCCTATTTTGATTGACGGAAGTGGCAAGCACAACCGAGTTGGATAGGTTCTTTTGGGCGCTTTGGGAATCGACCCCAAGCTTGCCGATGATACCGGCATAATATGTGTCGAAGCTTCCCGTCAATTCTTTTGAATTTTGGTCCTTCGTCGAATACTCACTAAACGCCTTTTTCTTCAGGTCCGCCAGCAGTTTAGCATTTTCATTGTCGCCTGATGCTCCGCCGCTTTTACCGCCTGCGGCAATTTTCGACGGGTCTTTTATGATTTCGCCATTCACCTTGATGCTTTGGGCAGCGCTCTTACCTGGTTCGATCTCGAAGAAGTTCAGGACTGATTGGTTGCCGTCGCCCAATGCATACCCTTGTTTGTGGATGGCATTGAACTCGTTCACGAAGGCAGCCGTCATATTATCGAGCTTTTTCAGCATATCCGGAAACGCTCCGCCGATCGTGCCATCAGCCTTTTTGTAACCAAAGCTGTTGATCAAGCCCGACAGTTCTCCTGAAAACTTGTAGTCCGTCAATGTTTTTGACCCGACTTTCACTCCATCGACCATGCCTGTCGTTTTGTCATAGCCGACTTCGACTTTCGACGTTCCCACCATCCCCGTTTGATTAACGCTGATCAAATTGATCGGGGGCTTATAGGAAGAACCGTCCTCCTGCATCAATTCGATATTGTACAGTCCTGTCGCTACATCGCTGGCCCTGCCATAATCCGTCGGAATGACGTTTTGCACTTTTATGCTGACAAGCTGCGAGAGATTATCGACCAGAACGTCACGTTTATCATACAAGTCATTGGGGATATAGCCATGCGGCTCGACCTTGCTGATTTGTTGGTTAAGCTGATCGATGCTGCTGATGAGCGTATTGATTTCGTTCGCTTTGACGTTGATCTGATTCCCGATATCCGTTTGGACGCTGGTTAGCGAGTTATAGTAGTAGTTCAAAGTATCTGCGACCATGACGCCTGTCGAGGCAACGACTTCACGCGCCCCTGAGTTTTCCGTGTTCGCCGTCAGCCCTTGCAGTGAATTCCAGAACTTCTCCATCGTGGCAGCCAATCCGCTGTCGGTAGGTTCGTTCATGACCCCCTCCATTTTGGTCAAGGATTCGCTCATCGCCCCGTAATATCCGATTTTATTGCTTTGTGTCCGATACTGAGCGTCGAGGAAGCTATCGCGGATACGCTGCACCGTTTCAGCCGCTACGCCCGTCCCGATTTGGCCGGCCACCCGCGGGCTGTTCATCCCGACAGTGGGGAAGCCCGGCGTCTGGACGAGGTTGACCCTTTGCCTTGAATACCCTAATGTATTGGCATTGGCTACGTTATTTCCTGTTGTGTACAAGGCTCCTTGTGAGGTAGATAATCCACGCTTGGCCGTCTCAAGACCCATAAAGGTTGAAATCATTTACTCATGCCTCCTTTTATTCCATTTCCTAAGCTTTTGAATCAAACATCGCCATGCCGCTTTTGGCAGGTTTTTTAACCGGGTTGCCGTAATTCAGGTTTTGATTCCGAGGCCTGAACATATCCAAAGAGACGTTGATGAATTGAAGCGACTGATAGATCAATTGCTGATTTAAACTGTTCCGCTCCTTCAGCTTAGCCACTTCTTCAATCAATTCCCCCTTTAGCCGGGCAAGCTTTTCCGTTTCGATCGGGCCTGTCAGTTCGGTTACGGTGTGGATGGAGGCAGGCTGCCCCGCTTTTCCACTTGCATGAAGAAATTCCGCGACAGCTCCTTCTCTATCCTTATCCGTTTGACTGATCGCTTTCATATGCTTTTGTTCCTGAATCAGCAGTTCCGTTATCGCTTCGGTATCATTCGCTTTCAAAAGGTCCGTTTTTCTTATCGCCAATTGATTGAAGCTTTTATGGAGCTTGATCAATTTTTCAAGCGACTCGATGATGTTCCGTACAGACAATTTGCTGCCTCCTCTCCTCATGAATGAGGGACGGAAATTGATGCCTTCCGTCCAATGCAATCATCTTTTAAACATCATTTCCGGTAAAAATCGATCAGACCTTTAGCCGTCGCTTGCGCATTCAATTTATAAGTTCCATTCTCCACTTGCTTCTTCAATTCATCCACTTTTGCTTGTCTTGCAGCAGGAATCGGAGATAATTG
The DNA here is from genome assembly GCF_037992945.1 of Peribacillus sp. FSL E2-0218. Classification (NCBI taxonomy): domain Bacteria; kingdom Bacillati; phylum Bacillota; class Bacilli; order Caryophanales; family Bacillaceae; genus Peribacillus; species Peribacillus sp. FSL E2-0218. Next base: position 4,887,225 of record NZ_CP150304.1, read on the forward strand.
CTGCATTTCTTTTGCCGCTGAGGAAATTTCGACTTTATCCTTGGCATTCGCCTTGGATTCCTTGATATTACCTGCTTTATTGGCTTGAAGATTATACGGGTTAACACCTGTCACACCGACGTTATTGATTTTCATATTCCAGATCCTCTCCTTCGGTCGATTTTTCCATCCCAACTTACGATTTCCCAGACAGGCCATTGAAGTGGCTATGGACCGCATCATTCTCCCTATCATTATTATCGACAAGGATTGGATATCTTTTATGGTTTCCTGTTATCTTTCGTCCGACATCTATTGTCGAAAATTGTTCTCAATATCGAATATTTTAGCAAATCATGCAACATGTTTCCATGAATTACCCTTTTTGATCATCCTTCATGTAATAAGTATTTTTTTTCTCATTCCCGAAGGCCTTGCGCCTTTCTTCATCTTCGAATTCCTGCAAATCCGTACGCAGGGAATCGCTGCAATTGCCGCATAGCCTTCCGCTCTTGATAGGGGTGCCGCACTTTTCACAAGGAATCCCTAAATTAGGGAACTGCGAAATCCTTAGCTTACCTGTTTTCACGAATTTAATGATGAGCATTTCTTCCACACCAGTGTCGTTTACCACTTGCATCATGGAGGCCGTTCGATTTATTTTCTTGCGAATATAGGCATACACTTTATCATAGTTAGCTTCTTCCTCTTTATGGCAGGCATCGCAAACATCACGGAATTTAGTCATAACGAATAACGAATTACAGCTTGGACAGTTGGATATATCCATCAAGGTCCCTCCTTCACCATCACACCGATTATTGATTTGTACTGTATATATCGAATAATACGTACGATACTTTAGGATGTTCCTTAAAATTGTGCTATTTCACCTACTCAAAGTAATCGATGATACGGCTTTCGCCCCAGCGTTTTTCAAGGCTTTGGCAGCCTGCCTGAGTGTTGTGCCGGTTGTGTAAATGTCATCGATGACCAAAATCGATCGATCCCGCAGCAATTCCTCATTGATGACCTGGAAAACCTGCGGCAGCGTGATTCTTTCATGTCTTGATTTTTTTGATTGTTTTTCCGTATCGATCCGAGTCAGTACCTCGACTGTACGAATGCCAATAACATCCGCCAAAGCCTGTGCCTGGTTGAACCCCCGCTCCCTTAGCCGTTCAGCACTTAGCGGGATGCACGTTACAAGGTCATGCTCCATGTCCTGCAGCACCTCCCTCAAATAGGGAACGAAAATCGCTGCCAATGCATAATCCCCCCGGTACTTATATTTGGCGATGATTTCTTTCAGGTGTTCATTATAGTGAAAAAGCGATATATTCTTGGACAAATAGCCGGACCACTCCTTATCCCTTTCCCACCTTGAGCAATCGAAGCAGGTGCCTCCACTGCTGTAATGGCCGGCCAGCCCCCTTGAACACAATGAACATCTCTCCCCGGTTATCTTATCCAGTTTCGCCTCGCATCCTTTGCAGATCGCCTTGGCCTCGCCCCGCTTAAGCAATGTTCCCCATGTCAGGGCCTCCTTCATGACTTCATCACAAACCAGGCATCTACGCATCGAGCAACCCCCTTTTCAGGGCAGCCTCATTCATCATTCGGATGTGATGGATCGCCTCGATCATCGCTTTACTTTTACCATAGTGAAAAAAAGTGATCGTGCCGCAAGGGTGGGCCAAGCTTCTTCCAACCCGGCCGGCAATCTGGACGAGGGCGCTTTCTGAAAACACTTCATGCTCCGAGCCGATTACGGCTACCTCCAGGCGTTCGATTGTGACGCCGCGTTCCAGGATGGTCGTGGTCAATAACCCAGGAACCTCCCCTTTCCTTAATGCCAATACCCTTTCCTTTCGCTCTGGATGCTGTGAGTGGACGATTTTCAAGGTAGGAGACAATGTTTGAAACAGCGGCATGACCTGCTCCAGCACTTGTATACTTGGAAAAAACAAGAGGAAGGGGATGTTTTGCCTCAGACGTTCACTTACCCACCTGCTAATTACGGGGGGCATCTTTTTATCAAGAAACTTTTTTCTCCAGTTCCCGCACCACTTCATTTCCGGGACAGGAATTGGCTGACGATGGTAACGGGCCGGGATGGTCACGGCTTTCAATTTACCGCTTCGATACAATCGCTGCATACGCTTCGAGGGCGTGGCGGTCAGGTAGATGGTTGCGGCAGAGGATTTTTTCGCCTTATTGACCGCATATTGCAGGGAATCATCCGCGGAGTAGGGAAACGCATCGACCTCATCGACGATGATCACGTCAAAGGCTTCAATGAAACGAAAAAGCTGATGAGTCGTGGAGATAATAAGCTGTGAGGATTTATGCCGCTCTGCACTACCTCCATAAAGGGCGGCGACATCGATTTTCGGAAAGGCCTTTTTCAGTCTTGGTGAAAGCTCGAGAACGACATCTGTCCGCGGTGTTGCCAGGCAGATTCGTTTCCCTGCAAGCAGGGCTGTCTTGATGGCTGGAAATAAGACCTCCGTCTTGCCGGCACCGCAGACGGCCCATACCAGGAGCTCCTCCTTTTCATTCACCGCGCCGACTGCACGTTGCGAGGCCGTTTTCTGCCCGTCAGATAGCTTGCCGTCCCAACACATGACAGGGTCAGGAATGGCATACAACAAGCCGGGGCCAATCCATTGATACAATCTTGCGCATTCGCTGACACGCCCCATCATGATGCAAGAGCGGCAGTAAGCGCAGTCTCGATTGCAGACCTTACACGGGATGGTATGAAACATGGCTTGATCTTTGTTGCCGCAGCGCAGACAGGTAAACTTACCGTTTCCGGATTGCACGCCGCTTGTATGCGAGATATGCCCATTTTTGAGATGCTCTACGATCATTGCTTCGGAAAAGGGGATTTCGGAGGACAGCAGGTGCCTTCCAGAGAGATGGTTCTGAAGTTCGGGAGAAAAAGGCCGGGGAATGCTTGAGTGTTTCAATTTGCACCCTTCTTTCGTCATGGATTTACTCTCCCTATCATTCGATATAAGCCATACCGTTTCCTGTCTCTCCATAAAAAAAACGCCTCCCAATTCGGGGAGGACGCCGTTGTTCATACTTTATACCAGCCCATTCCCATCGAGCCTTCACCAAGATGGGTTCCAATCACAGGACCGAAATAGCTGATGTCAAATTCCACATTCGGGAATCGTGCTTCAAGCTCGGTTTTCCAGTCTTTGGCTTCGGCTTCCCGCCTTGCATGAATGATGACGGCTTTATACTTCGCACCGCTTGCCGCATCTTCTCCAAGTAAATCGGCAATCCGCTTCATCGCTTTTTTCCTTGTGCGGATTTTTTCGAACGGGACGATGACCTTCTCCACGAAATGGAGGACCGGCTTCACTTGAAGCAGGCTGCCGATCAAAGCCTGGGCACTGCTTAACCGTCCCCCACGCTGTAAGTGGGATAGATCGTCCGCCATGAAGTATGCCTTAACGGACGGTTTCATTTCTTCGAGCCTGGCCATGATCTCTCCTGCACCTTTCCCCTCAAGGGCCATCTTTGCCGCCTCCAGAACATAAAATCCCTGGACGCTACAGCTGATCTCCGAATCAAAGGCATGAACATTAATTCCCTCGACCATCTCCCCGGCTGATATTGCGCCTTGATACGTGCCGCTGATGCCACTCGATAAATGAATCGAAATGACATCATCATATTCCTTTTCCAGCTCCTCAAACTTCTCGACGAACAGTCCGATCGGAGGCTGTGAAGTCGTCGGCAATTTCTCCTGCCTCTTCACTTCCTCGTAAAACTCATCCGCAGTAATATCGACTTCTTCCCGGTAAGCTTCATTGGAGAAAATGACGTTAAGCGGCATCATATGTATATGTAAACGTTCACGCGTTTCCTTAGGTATATATGCAGTGCTATCTGTTACGACTGCCGTTTTCATAATGAGTACCATCCTTATAAAAATTTGCTCTTTTTGTTCATATTCAACATTTTAGCTGAAAATGCCTCCATTTGCATTAAAGAGCTTTTCCAATACCTAAAATTTGTAAAAGTATACAAGTAAAAAAAGTCCGGCTCCTCAGTACGCATTGCGAAAACTGAAGAGCCGGATATAATCGGAAGAATTATTTCACTTCTACCCAGCCGTTTTTAATAGCCAGGACAACCGCTTGTGTACGGTCATTCACATTCATCTTCTGAAGAATGTTACTTACATGGTTCTTGACTGTTTTTTCACTGATATATAGCGTTTCGCCAATGGCGCGGTTGCTTTTTCCGTCAGCTAAAAGTTGAAGCACTTCACATTCGCGGCGAGTCAAGAGGTGAAGCGGTCTCCTGATTTCTATCGTATGGACGGAATCACGATCGGTACCCTCGTCGGCAGCCAAGCGGCGATATTCTTTAACCAAATTATGCGTAACCTTCGGATGAAGATATGAACCGCCTTCCGCCACTACACGAACGGCATCGATCAACGCATCGGCGTCCATCTCTTTCAATAGGTAACCTTGGGCTCCCGTTTTCAACGCATGCTGGACGTAATTCTCATCATCATGAATCGAAAGGATGATGACCTTTGTTTCAGGGTAGCGGTTCACAAGCATTTTGGTTGCTTCGACCCCATTCATATTCGGCATGTTGATATCCATGATAACAACATCTGGTTTATGTGTCTCAACGAGATCCATTGCTTCACTTCCGTCATCACCCTCGGCAACAACATCGAATGATGATTCAAAATCTAATATGCGCTTTACGCCTTCACGGAAAAGCTGATGGTCATCGATAATGATGATACTAGTCTTCAACGGCTTCTTCCTCCTAGTTTCTATTTAAAATGTTAAAATGCCTATTCTCTATAATTTATAATTGATAGGGAATTTGTATAAATACCAAAGTGCCTGCGCCTGGCTGTGAATCGATCGTCATTTCACCTTCAAGCAGCTCGACCCTCTCTCTCATTCCTACCAAGCCAAATGAGCCTTCTTTTTGAATGGAACTGTCAAACCCTTTTCCGTCATCCTTGACGACAACGGTCACCATCTCTTTCGAAATGGACAGTTTAACTTGAACCTGTTTTGGCTCCGCGTGCTTCAATGAATTTTGTACGGCTTCTTGCACGAGCCTGAATAATGCGACCTCCATGTCAGAAGGAAGCCTTTTGACCTGTCCAAGATTGACGAAATTCAAATGCACGCCATCATTATAGTCTTCGGTGGTTTGCAGGTACTTTCTGAGGGTAGGAACAAGGCCCAAATCATCAAGTGCCATGGGACGAAGATCATAAATGATCCTGCGCACTTCATATAAGGCATTCCTTACCATGACCTTCAAACTGCGGATTTCCACGAGCGCTTCATCAGGACCTCTCTCCCGCTGGACACGTTCAATCAAGTCTGAACGCATCATGACATTCGCGAGCATTTGTGCTGGACCATCATGAATTTCCCGCGAGAGCTTCTTGCGTTCCTGCTCCTGGGCTTCAATTATCTTCAAGCCGAAGTCTTGTTTGCGTTTCGCTTCCTGCAATGCTTCCCCTACGAATTTCAGGTCCTGGGTCAAATAGTTTTGTACGACCGATATTTGCGAAACAAGATGTACCGCTTTATCGATCGTCTGCTGCAGGGCCCGTAACCTTAATTCAAGTTCATCCCGGCGATTTCGAAGTTCCTTCTCCAATTGCCGGTTTATTTGCAGGTCGACTTGCAGCTTGTGTGCCCTTTCATAAGCATCCCGTACCTGCTCTTCAGAAAAATGGTTGAAGTGCATACTGACCTCGGAAAGCCTTTTTCGAGCAAATCTGGCTTTTGAATCCAGTGCATCGCTGTCGGTTATTACAATGGCAACCCTGATTTTCACATCATCAAGCTCTTTTGTTAATGATTCAAAATCTTTGCGGCATTGCTCGCCGATGTCAAAGACTTCATCCTTGCTTTCACTAACAGTGCTCACCATTGTTTCTAAGATCTTGTCCAATGCCTTAGCATCAACCTTTTTTATGGACATTAAGATCCCTCCACTTAAATCAAAAGACTTAAAAAATTTATTGTCTTAAAGACTATGTATATGGAAAAAAGTTCTTTCCTTTTTCATGAATGGTTATTTCAGGAAACGTTAATATGCAGTAACCTTCATGAACATATTGTACCAAAAAAAGAAGAAAAATACGTTAATTTCATTGTCAAATTTTTACGAAATGTACATATATGGTACATATCTCCCGGTTATAGGTATTATGGCCGAATTGGTAGTCTACCATACCCTTTAAAGGCAAATCCATTCCCATTAGCCCAATACAAATGATCCTTTTCAATCGAATCGACTATTCCACTCCATTGATTATTATATGAAACAGATCGATTTATTAAATGGCAAAATCATCGAATTGAACGGGCACGATCGGAACAAGCGAGGACTTGTGACCAAAACCCGTTGTTTTTCGTAAATGTTATTCTTTTAAGCATAATATTCGCTGCACACATGACAGGCAATAGAACTAATTATAACACGGACTTCTTTTTCTTATATTAAAGTTTCTTTACACATCTGCCCCAAAAACGAAACAGGATTGCCACTTTTTACACAAAGACTTATAATGAATCAACTAATAGTAAGTATGAAGGTGGAATAGGTATGCTCACTCAATATTTAACGGTGGCAGGACGCGGGGAACATGAAATCATCATCGAGAAATCCCGTTTCATCTCGCACATTACCCGAGCCGAAACGGAAGAAGACGCCCAGGCATTCATCCAGGAAATCAAGAAAAAGCATAAAGATGCTACACATAATTGTTCAGCCTATATGATCGGTGAACAAAACCAAATCCAAAAGGCCCTCGATGATGGGGAGCCAAGCGGCACGGCAGGCGTCCCGATCCTTGAGGTTCTTAAGAAAAAAGATTTGAAGGACACCGCCGTAGTGGTCACAAGATATTTCGGGGGCATCAAGCTAGGTGCCGGAGGTCTCATCCGCGCTTATAGCAAATCGACTTCAGAAGGGATAAATGCCACTGGCATCGTCATCAGAAAGTTAATGCGGGTCATTTCGACAACGATCGACTATACGTGGCTTGGAAAATTGGAGAACGAATTACGTTCTTCCATCTATCAAATAAAGGAAATTCAATACCTCGATCAGGTAACGATCCTCGTATACGCGGAAGAGGCACAAAAAGAATCCTATATCTCCTGGATGACAGAGCTGACAAATGGTCAAGGACAGATCGCAGAAGGCGAAATGCTTTATTTGGAAGAGGCATTCGCCTGATTTCCCCCTGCATTTTTTTCCTTTTTTAGGTTGTAATACAATTGAAAAGAAATATTTATTTTACGAATTTATTAAATCATTGTAAAATTAGGGTTAATATATGACGAAATATAAATAGATAGATTCGAAAAATAGCGATTTATGTCTGAAGTTCGTTATTTAAAAGGAGAAGAAAAGATGTCTACTACTAGGCGTGTCTATAAAATAAAAAAGACAAAGAAAAAAAGGCGAAAGAGGCTGTGGATATTCCTGGTGCCCCTGCTTGTACTGGGCCTGGGCGCTTCCACTTATGCTGCAACTCTATATATGAAGGCACAGAATGTATTCCATGATTCGTATGATCCGGTGGAGGCTTCGGCGAAGCGGAGTGCATCCGTCGATCCTCTCGAAGATAATTTCTCGATCCTCTTCATAGGAATCGATGATAGTGACGAACGTGACTATCAAGGAAATTCACGCTCGGATGCGCTAATCCTGGCTACATTCAATAAAGATCAAAAGTCGATTAAACTTTTAAGCATTCCACGTGATTCATATGTGTATGTACCTGCCAAGGGAGTCACCACAAAAATCAATGCGGCCCATGCAGCCGGAGGTCCAAAGGCGACGATGGACACCGTGGAGGAATTATTTGATGTCCCTGTCGATTATTATGTCCGCATGAACTTCAATGCTTTCATAGATGTTGTCGATTCATTGGATGGAATCGAAGTGGACGTACCATACGAAATGCACGAAATGGATTCACATGACAAAAAGAATGCGATCCATCTGGAAAAAGGAATTCAAACGGTTGATGGTGAAGAAGCCCTTGCCTTTGCCCGGACACGTAAACAGGACAGTGATATCCAACGCGGCGAGCGTCAGCAGGAAGTCCTTAAAGCCATCATCTCCAAGGCAACATCCGCTGGGTCTTTAACGAAGTATACAGACGTAATGGAAGCTGTCGGTGACAATATGACAACGAACCTACAATTCTCACAAATTAAAGGTTTCATAAAATATGTAACTGGCGATAACGGCCTTAATCTTGAGACACTCAAGCTTGAAGGACAGGATTCCACCATTAACGGAACCTACTATTATCAGCTGAATGAAACATCCGTAGCCAATACAAAGCTATTGCTTCAATCACATTTGAATTTGGGACCTAAAGAAGTCACCAATCAAACCGAAGCCGTCCAGCCACAAATAGAAGAATGATAAAAAACCCCACTTGTAAAAGTGGGGTTTTTTCTGTAAACCTAAACAAAAAAAGGCTCCAACCGCGTACAGGCACGGTTGGAGCTTTTTAAACAATTCATGCAAGAATCTAGTAATCTAGTTGTTCATCTATCATGGTTTGTTTTTAAAATTGAGCATCTTCAGCAGCGGCTGGTAGTTTGAATTGACCAAACCGATCTTCTCGACAAAAATCTCGATGATCAGCAGCAGACCCGTCACAAGGATCAAGGCCCCCCACATTGTGGCAAACGAGAAAATGATGGCTGCCAAGCCGAAGCAAGCAGCTAAGGCGTAGATGAGCAAAACGGTCTGTTTATGAGTGAACCCCAAATTTATTAAGCAGTGGTGCAGATGGGATTTATCAGCAGCGGAAATCGGCTGCTTATTGACAAGCCTGCGGATAATCGCGAAAAATGTATCCGAAATCGGCACGCCCAAGATGATGATCGGCACGATCAGGGAGATCATCGTAACGTTTTTGAACCCTAGCAGGGACAGGACGGCAATGATATAACCAAGGAACAGGGCTCCTGTATCCCCCATGAAGATCTTTGCCGGGTGAAAATTATATTTCAGGAAGCCAAGAGTGCTTCCAATTACGATCAAGGCTACCGTGGCAACGAATAAATCGCCTTTGATAAGCGCCATCGTTGCGATCGTCACTAATGCAATGGTCGAAACACCGCCCGCAAGTCCATCCAGTCCATCTATTAGGTTGATGGCATTGATGATACTGACAATCCACAAAATGGTGATCGGTGTACTTAACATCCCAAATTCCAGTGTATCGGTAAAGAACGGTAAATTGATGAATTCCACTTCAAGACCGCCCCACAATACGATGATGAGGGCAGCCAGGATCTGGCCCAGAAATTTCGGTGCAGCCCTTAATTCATAAATATCGTCAGCCATGCCGATCAATATGATTATGAGAGCGCCGACCAGGAGTGGCAATTGTCCCGAGAAATCTTTCGTAAAGAGTAAAAAAGTAATGAAAAAACTCAAAAATATGGCTAAACCGCCCATTCGCGGCATAATTTTACTATGCACTTTTCGCTCATTCGGTTTATCGGTAGCTCCTAATTTAAAGGCCAGTTTTCCGACAAAAGGAGTCAAAAAAATGGATAATAAAAAGGATACCAACAAGGCCCCAATTAACATTAAGAACCACCTCAATTCAACTAAAAATCTAATACCCGTAACGATCTATAAGAAAACCTATATATAAATGGTTATTTTAATTTTTCATCCTCAAATAAACATTATATACGTTTTCAGCTAAAATCTCTATAGAAAAGTTGTTTTTTGCAAATTTTTGTAAATCCGACCCTATCTTTGTCAGTTTCCCGGATTCCTTCAATTCCAAAGCATGAAAGATGGCTCCTGCAAGTTTGCCGGCATTTCCGATTTCCGTAACCCAGCCCTTGCTCCCATCGGGAATCAATTCCTTCACACCGCCAACATCGCTCGTGATGGCAGGAAGGCTTGACCTTGCCCCTTCAAGCAGAACAAGCGGGAAGCTCTCGCTTAAGGATGTCAGCAATGTGACGTCCCCCAATGGATAAATTCTTTCCATATCTGCACGATGCCCCAAAAAGATGACGTTACCGGATAAACCGGTTTCGAGGACGATCGTTTCCAAGGTCTTCCTCCTGCTCCCGTCCCCTACAAGCATTAGTTTAACATGCGGTGACTTGGAAACCACGGTTTTCAATGCCTTCAACGCATATTCATGGCCTTTCACCGGTTCCAGTCTTGCAGGCATGATGATGATGAAGTCATCTTCCCCAAGCCCGAAATCACCTCTCTGAAAGGGAATCGGCATTTCTTTTTCGAAGTCAATCCCATTCAGGATCTTCGTGACCTTGGACGGATCGATTCCTTGATCGATCAAGTCCTGTCTAAAGCGGTCGGAAACCGCCAATATATGATCGGCATGTTGGAATGACCTTACATGCAGGCCAGTAAACAGCTTTCCCTTTATGCCCTGGCCCAGGAAATCATGATGGGGCGCGCTGTGAACGGTAAGTAGCCAAGGGCGTTTTATGAGGCGCTTCAATAAAGCACCGTATATATTCGCCCGCGGCCCATGGGTGTGGATGATGTCTATATGATTTAGACGGATAAAGTCCCGTAAACGTTTCAAAACGGATAGGTCATATTTGGAATGTTGATGAAAAAGTTCTGTTTTTATCCCGGCCGTAACCGACCGCCGGTAGAGTTCCCCTTCTTCGAACACCCCAAGCATGCACTCCTCTTTTTTCAATTGGTCAAGTAAGGACATAATATGGAACATGCCGCCGCCCGTTTCATTACCAGCATTCAAATGCAAGACTTTCATCCAGTCCACTCCTTATGTTCAGGAACGCTGCACCTTTTTCCTTAACCGCCTAACCTTGAAAACGAATCTCGGCAGTGCGAGCATCCGTTTCCACCGGGAAGGTTGCTGGATCAGTCGGTACAACCATTCCAGACGCATCTTTTGCCAAAAAACCGGGGCACGGTTCACTTTTCCTGCGAGGACGTCGAAGCTTCCTCCCACTCCCATGAATACCCCTTTTTTAAATAAGGGATCGTGCATTGAAACCCATTTCTCCTGCCGAGGAAACCCCAATGCAGTCAGAATGATGTCAGGTTCGAGTTCCGCAATGGACACAGCCAAGCGTTCGTCCTTTATATCAATATAACCATGGTGATATCCAACCAACTCGATTCCCGGGTATTGCCGTTTCACTTTAAGGGCGGCTGCTTCAATCACATCTTCCTCCGCCCCAAGCAAATATATCTTCAGACCCTTTCCATCAGCGATCCGAAATAGTTCATTCATCAAGTCGAATCCTGTAATCCGCTCTTCCAAAGGTTGATTTAGCCATTTAGAGGCCATAATAATACCAACGCCATCGGGCGTGATGTAATCCGCCGATAGAATGATGTCCTTATAATCCTGATGCTCATTGGCATATTCAACGATTTCCGGGTTTGCCGTAACGACAAACGTTTTTTCCTGGTTCATGATTCTTGGATAGATGATACTATTCACAAATTCATCCATATTGCTATCGACGAATGGAATTGAGAGTATTTCAACAAACTTTTCAGTCATTTCACTTCAGCCTTTCATATGTACTATACATCTAAAGGGTGGGGTATTATTCAAGAAATTTTTTCATACACATCATAGAACCTGATAATCGATTCAAAGGTGGTTACTCATTTGAAGCTTCCAGAAAAATATGCTTTACCCATCCTTATACTTTGCCTGCTCGTAGCCGCTGCAGTGCCTCACCCCATCATTGGCTACTTAGCGACGGCGTTGATGCTCGTTTTTGTCGGTATAAATAAAAAAAGTCTCTTATTCATTTTATTCATTTATTTTCCGGCCCGTCCCTTATTCATGGAACTGAATGGCGGCCTAACCTATTCTGGTGACCTGATCATACTCACCTTATTCTTTTCATTGATTTTGGAAAGGTTCAAAAAGAACGATTGGTCATTTTCGAAATATCATTTCACCTTGTCCTTTTGGCTTTATTGCTTGGTGGGTACAGTAGCTGCACTCATAACCGGCGTGGGAATCCTGCCCATTTCCTTTGAACTCCGGGCCTTGCTTATAACATTCTTGCTTCTTTACATTATCGGTGAATTAAATCTAGAAAGAAAGGATATCTTTCACTTTTTGAAGGCAACCCTAGTATTTACGGTCATCCTTTGCCTTCATGGCCTAATCGAGAAAATTTTTTCGCGTACGATCCTGCTTCCCCATGCATGGGAAATGTGGAACCTCTCTTCTGCGAACAAGATGAGAATCTATGGGGCGGCTGCCAACCCTAATGTGTTCGCCCTTTACTTAAGCATTCAGCTGTTTCTAAGCTTTTTCCTATTTCGCTCGCTGAAAAAATACAAAGTCCTCGTCTTTCTGGCATCAATCTTGCTTGCCGGGACGCTATTGCTCACCTATTCGCGGGGGACGATGATTGCATTTGGGTTCGCGGCGCTCGTCTTCGTATTTTGGACGAGAAATAAATCATTTCTTACCTATTCATTAGGGGCATGCTTGCTGGGACTGCTTTTCATTTACTACCCAGTTTTATTCGCTTCAAATAAAGTCGAGCTATCCGCTGCCGTTCCGATGGATAATCTGGTGATCGGGAGCAACACCGCTTCCGATCATGAACAGGCCCTGTCCGGCCGTTTTTCGGAAATGTTTTCAGATAAGATTCTTCACCAGAGTACGGAATGGGGACGCTTATATGTCGTGTTCAAGGGCATCGAAATCTTCAAGGACCATCCCATCATAGGTACGGGGCTTGCGACATTCGGGGATTCCGCCACCCTTTCCTTCCCTTCGCCGATCTATGGTGAATATCAAATAGGAGAAAGGATGTATACGGATAATCAATATATCCAGATCCTGGTTCAGACAGGCATGCTTGGTTTTCTTGCCATTCTCACTTTCATCATTGTCTCCTTCCGCAAGATCGCGACATCGAAAAAGGGGATCTTTGGAGCCTTCACCGCTTGCCTGTTGCTGGCGGCCTTAACAGCCGGACTTTTTTACAATATTCTCGAGGATAAAACGTTTACCTTGTTTTTTTATAGTTGTTTGGGAATCACTTTACAAAAGGACATCATTTTAAAGGATTGAAAATATGCCTACTCGTTCACATGTACTTAAATCGGTCGGGCTCGTCACCATCATCACAGCCGTCGGGAAAGTTCTCGGCTTTGGCCGGGAGTCGATCATAGCCGCCTATTTCGGGGCTTCATCCACGGCAGATGTTTTTTTCGTGGCGAGCCTCATTCCCACCATATTGTTTACGGCTCTCGGCAGCGGGCTCCAGGCTGGCGTCATCCCGATTTATTTGGAAAAGAAAGCGGAAAATCCAATCAAGGCGGACGATTTCATCAGTCTATTAGGTTCCTTCTTCATGCTGGCCGCAGGAGTCATGACCATTGTTTGCATGATTTTCGCAAAGCCGCTCGTGATGCTGGTTGCGCCCGGTTTTTCGGGTGCAGAGCTTGAGCTGACGGAATCACTGACCCGGATCATGCTGCCTAGCTTACTATTTTTCACGCTTTCATACATGGCAACCGGCGTCCTGAACGCGAATAAGCGTTTCATCCTGCCGGCGCTTACTTCCACTGCCCAAAACACGGTCATTATAGTGGCCACCGTGTTGTGTGCTGCCCCCTTTGGGGTGGAGGGGGTGGCCTGGGGCTTTGTATTCGGTGCAGCCAGCCAATTCCTGATTCAATACCCGTCATTGAAGAGATACGGCATCCGGCCCGTCCTCTCTTTCCTGCCTCATAAGCGGCAGATCGTCCAAACACTGTCCACCTTTTATCCGATCATCATCGCTGCTCTGGCCATCCAGCTGAATAGTGTCGTGGACCGGATCATCGCCACCTCGCTCGAAACCGGGAGCGTAGCGGCGCTGAACTATGCGAACCGGCTATTATGGCTGCCGTTAAGCATTGTCCTCACACCGCTGATTACCGTCTTGTATCCTTCCATCGTCGAACGGGCGCTCATCAGCTACAATGCTTTCCTCGAATTGACCTTAAGAGGGATGAAATCACTTGTTTTTTTGGCGGTGCCTTTCGTGATCGTCATGTTAGTCAGCGGAAATGGCTTGATTACCTTGGCTTTTGAACGCGGGGCTTTTGATGCTTCGGCTACCGAAACGACTTATACGGCATTTTTCTTTTATTCAGCCGCCCTCCCTTTCTTTGCACTTAGGGATTATTTGATGAACGCTTTCTATGCCTTAAAAAAAACAAAAGCGGCCATGTATTCCTGCTTGTTCGCCGTACTCCTTAACGTCATGCTCAGCTGGTTCCTATCGCGGCATCTCGGAGTCGGCGGCATTGCCATGGCTACAGGGATTTCCATGCTCCTTCAATCGCTCTACCTGTTTTGCTGCCTTTGGCTGAAGGCTGACGGGAGGAAGGACACCGCGGTTTTCAGGGATGTCTTGCTCGAAAGCGGCAAGCTGCTCATCATCGGAGCCATCATTTACGGACTTGCCCGATGGCTTCACCCGCTTGCTTTGGCGTTCCCCATCATTGTGGAACTAGTGTTCATCTCGTTATTGGTATTTGGACTGTACCTCGGATTATCGATGGTTTTTAAAGTGAGCAGCCTGAAATCATGGAGCAGGCTCAAATCGAAATGAAGGAAAAGGAGTGCCGATCATGAACATATTGATTACAACGATATTCGACTACCCTCACGAAGGGGGGCTTTCCAGTCATATCACGACATTGAAGAAAGGGCTGATGTCACGGGGACATACGGTAGACGTATTATCTTTCTCCCAATTACCCCATTTCAAGAAGAAAATGCTCGCCCAGGCACCCGGTTTTTTATTGAACAAAGTAAAACAAGGAAGCGGCCAGCTCTTCAATGACAGACAACGCCAAAAATTATTGGCTTCTTCGATAAAAAGCTTGAATAAGCACTATGATGTCATTAATGCACAGGATATTTTCGCTACGCTCGCGTCCGTTGAATCCGGAATTCCAACGGTGCAAACCGTCCATGGGTATTATTCATTCGAGGCAGTCAGCAGGGGGGCGCTCCTCCCGGATAGTGCAGAAGATTTGACCATTCGGGAGCTTGAACGAAAAGCTTATCAATCCGCAGCAAAAGTCGTGACGGTCGACCAGAGAATCAAAGATTATATACACCATTTAGCCCATATCGAGGCGGAAGCGATCAAAAACTTCATTGACCTGTCAGCTTTTGCACCGGAAAGCGCGAAACGGGAGCAAACCCGTCAGGATTTCCAGATCCCCCTACATAAGAAGATG